>NZ_JBMJAR010000022.1:0-9790 GCF_049221845.1 Campylobacter sp. GB48 | reverse complement strand
GTTTTTACTCTATGAATTTTACCATCCATAATAGGTAAATTATCTATAATTAATCCTTCTTCTTCAAGTGATTTTTTAAATGATTGAAGGGCTAGGGAGGTGTTGGTTGAATAAGAATTACTTTTATTATTTAATGCGGTTTTATCTAACCATTTTTTAAATATATTAATATCTAATGATTTTGGTGCAAACCATTGTTTTTGTTTGTTGTCCCACATTGCACCAAGTTTTTTAGCTTCACGAATATCTTGATATGGAACAAACAAAAACATTCTTTTTTTTGGCAAGATATTCCCCTATTTATTTTAATTTAATGTTAGATTGACTATAATTTTGATGAAATTCAAAGGGCTTCCTAGTAGCCCATTCCAACTTTTAACAATATTCCAAAATTTCTTCATTGAATGTTTTAATTAAATCACTTAAAAATAAATCTATTTTTTGTGGATTTAATCCTATATGAGTGTTTTCTATTTTTGTCGTTAATCTTGGATAATATTTTCCATTGTTTTCTGTTGTTTTTAATATATTTTCCCAATGATAACTTCTATTTCTTAGATTTTGTAATAAACTAAGAACTACATCTACTTTATGTGTGTTTCTAAAGCGTAATTTCTTTCCTTTTTCAAAAAAGAAATTTCTATTATTCTCTCCGTAGTTTCTAAAATTAATACCTTTTAAATCCATTATAGAATTTTGTAATTTATTCTCTTTAATGAGATAGATAATAGTTCCCAAACTCATACAAGAAAGATATTGATGATGGGATAAAATCTTATTTTTTTCTCTATTTTCAATTTCAATCTTAGCTTTTTTAATATTTTCATCATTAGAGTTTTTTATCCAATCATTATCTTGCTCTGATAATTTACTATCAAGTTTATTTCTAAGAATAATTTCCAATGTTGCAATTTTTGGTGTGATCTTTCCTATAAGTTTAAGATTATCATAGTGTTTTACAACATCATTGTCATAAGAAGATAATCTTATTTGTGATAGTAATTCATTAAAATCTACTTTATTGAGCAATTTCATATTTTCCTCTAATTTTTAAATATTTTTAATATCTTAACATGAGATAGATGAAATATTGTTATATGTTTGTATCGCCATATCTTTTTATAGGTATTTTTAAATTTGGAAAATTTTTATCCATAGTATAAATTGCTGTGCAATTTTCTTTTTCTGCACAAAAATACTGCAAATAGTCTTCAAAATCACCTTTATTTTGCAAGTAAAAATCACAAGCCATATTAATAACGCTTGACCCAAATGAAACTATATCAAAATATGGATTTGTTATTGTGCTTTTAAAAAAAGACATAAGGGCTGGTAATTTGTCTTTATCTATTAAATAAGCGATAGTTGAAATCATATCTTCTGAAAACACTATTTTTATTTCATTAGATATTAAAAAATATATTAATTGTTTAGCTTGTTCATTATTTATTCTTGCTTCGTCAAAAAAATCAATAAAAATATTTGTATCAAGAAATACTTTTTTCATATATTACCCTTTTTTAAGTCACTTTCTAAAAATTCTTTTTTCATTTCTTTGGCTGTTTTACTTGGATGAAAAGCTCCATTAAACATACCTGCAAATTCATTAATAAAAGCCATTGCCTTTTGCTCATTTTTGCTTCCATTGAATAATGTAGGTTCTTCATTATCATTTGAAGTTAAGCTAGGAATGTTACTATTAACATCAATTATTTTCTCTTGTTTTAATGAAGGATAATTTATTTGCTCATCATCTTTTTTAGAAATAATCACTTGATTTTCTACAACATTCTTATCTGAAGCTATTTGCTTAACTTCTTCAATAACATAATGATCTGGATTTTTTTTAATTTGCTCAAGACCTTCATATTCACTTTCAACTGACACTTCTTGCTTAAATTCTAAATTGTCAAAATCAAAAGTTTTAACGACAGTTTGTCTTAATTTTTTTAGATCTTTAAAAGAACCCTTACCTATGATTTGAGGATTCATAATATATGAATTTGAACCAATAATATCATATTCTTTTCTCTGTTCTTCTGTTACTTTAAAAATAACTTGCTTATCTTCAAGTTCTTTTATCGCACGATAAACACTTGATTTTCCTAAAATCTTCCTACTTTCAAAATAATGAACGAACTCACTATTATATTGAAAAACATTTTGATAATTTAAATTTTTAATCATCATCAACACAACTCTTAAAGCAGGATTTGAAAGATTATCAGTAAGAAAACTAATGTTTTCTACAAATAATTTAATAAAATCATCTTTGGTTTTTTCTCTTTGCAAAAAAGAACTTATTACTGTGGTAACTTCTCCTGTTACAGCATCAACTTTCTCTTGAACATTACTATATAATTTTTTAGTTTCTTTGTTTTCTAAATTAACTATCTTTGCCATATATTACCTTTTCCCAAAAATTAAAAAACATTATAGCATTATTTTCCCAAAAAATGATAAATTCCCAAATAAAAAAACAAATTGTATCCCATACAATGAATTTTATTGATTATTTTGGGAAAAATTACTTTTTTAGTTTTTTCCCACCACGAGCAGTTTTTGTCCCACGGGTGGGAAAATTTGTCCCACGGGTGGGAAAATAAAAAACCTTAATAAATAGCTATTTTATAGGCGTTTGAGAGCATTTTTTATAAGTCTTTTTCTTCTTTATCTGTTCTTAAATTCAAAAAACCGCAAATTTCGCTAACGCTCATTTGCCAATAATGTAAATCAAAAGTAATATTATTACTTTTGAACTTTTATAATAATAAAATCCAAAAAAGAAAAACTATTAATTCTTATATGCTTCATATAATTCTTTATACTTTATTTGATTATTTTCATAACTAAAGAAAAATTTTATATAATAGTTTATTAGTTTGTTTTTCTTTAATTCTTTTATATCGTTAGTTTTTATTTGGCGATTTTCAATAAAGTATTCTAAGTCATTGTAGTTATTGATCTGGGTTAGTATGTTTTCATTATCTTTTTTATTGGCTTGATTGTTAGTTATTTTATTCTTATATCGTTCTGTTATTTCTTTGTCTATTTCTTCTTGTTTTGTTTTTAAGTCATTATCTTCTGTTATGTCTATTAGTTTTTTTAACATTTGATAATAAAAAGGATGTTTTTCTCGTGTAAATTCTTCGATATAGGCATTTTTTATTAAAATAGATTGTTTTTTTGTACGATCTGTATAATTAGCTAAAGCAAAAAAATCAACAGGATTGAAATTATTTATAAAAATTTTATATTTTTTATCTATTTCTTTTATTTTTTCTAGAATCTGATTTATTTCAGGTATATTGTTGTTTTTAATTTTTTCTTCTTTTATTTGTTTTATAATATTAAATAGTTTATCAATTTTACTAATAATGGTATTGTAATGGACTATTTCTTTTATATTTTCTTTTATATTTTCCATATCTTCTTTTTGTATATATGTAAAAGTGTTTTTTCTATAATCGTTTATTATTTTTTTTATAATGTTAGATATTTCTCTTAATTTTGGATTGTCATTAAATTCGTCTTTAGGTTTACAATTCTCAGGATTTAATTCTTTAGTTATTTCTAATAAAATAAATTTGTAAATATTTTCCGTTTCAGAGTTGTTTAAATCTGTTTTTAATTCTAATTTTTTATAAAAGATATTAAGTATATATGCTATTTTTTTAATTATTCTTAGATTATTTATTTTAATAAGTTCCCGGTATGGAATAATGGAATCTTGTATTTTAGGACATTTTTCTTTTATTATTTGTTTTGCCACTTCTGTTATAGATTCAATATAAAGCTCTGTTTCTATACTTTTTTCCTGGTGTTCTTTAAATATATCTTGTTGTTTTAAACTATCTATATCACCTATCAAAACCACTTTACATTTTTCTTCTTTTAGTTTATTAACAAGTCCTAAAATATCTTTAATATCAAGTTTATCTGATTTTCTTTCTAAATCATCAAGACATACAATTATATTTTCGAAATTTTTTTCTATAAATAATTGCAAAAATGCACCTATAGACAATTTCCAAAAAGTTATATTTCGAATAAAATATAAAATCTTGTTATGCTTATAAGCTTTTAGGGTTATTTCTTCTAAAACTTCTTTATAATGTTCCTTTCCAAACAAAGAAACATAAACAATATTTTTTACTTGTTTGTTTGGATTTTCAATATAACTAGAAGGAATAAAATATTTTATAATACTCATAAGAGTAATTCCAATGCATTGTTTTATGATAGAAATTAATATTATTAAATGGTTAAAAAAATTTGCATTAGACTTAAATTTTTTCCACAAATCTTCCTTATGCATTATTTTTGGATTAATTTCATTTTCAATTTCTTTCCATAAATAAGTTTTTCCAACTCCCCAGCCTCCATATATAAGCAAACTATAAAATTCATCACTTTTTAAAAATTCTTTAATTTGGTCTTTATAAGACATTTGTTCTTGTGTGTTTCGCATATTATATCCTTATAACAAATAACATAATTTTTACAAATTATTATATTTTGATATTATATTTATTTTTAAATTATTTTGCTAATTTTTTTAAATATGATATTATTTTAGAGTTTTTTAGTAAATTTTAGATATAATTTCAATATCATTAAAATATAACGAACATATTTAAAAAATATATCAAGGATATAAAATGAAAAAAGTAGTTTTAGGGTTAGCTTCTCTTAGTCTTATTGTTTTTTTAGGTGCTTGTTCATCAGAGCCTAAGTCTATGGAATATTTTAAAGATGCTAAAAATGAAAAAGAATTAAAAGATACTTTAAAATATTGTAAAGATAATAGAGACTCTATACTAAAAGATAAAACTTCAAAAGAATATATAGAATGTGAAAATGCTTTTAAAGCAGATATAGGTAAATCAATGGGGAAAGAGCCTTTGGATTATGGCGAGCTTAGAAAAAAATATGATAAAGAAGCTGATGCTTTATTTGACTAAATAGGAGTGAAAAATGAGTAGTGTTTAGCTACTCGTTTTTAATTTTTTAATATAAAAGTGGGAATTAATGAAAGAACAACTACATATTAGGCCTGAAGCTAGACTTATTAAAACAATTGGAGAGGATTTAATTAAAAATCCATATGCTGCTGTAGTAGAATTAATTAAAAATAGCTATGATGCTGATTCTGAAATAGTTATAGTTTCTATAGAATTAACTAATGAATATGTGTATGATAAAAAGCAAAAATTTTTAAAATTTACTATTGAAGATGATGGAGAGGGAATGTCTCTTGAAACTATTAAAAATACTTGGATGGTTCCAGCTACATCTTATAAAGTTAATAAGCAATATTCTTCTAAAAAGAAAAGAGTTGTTCAAGGTAAAAAAGGTATAGGTAGATATGCTTCTGCGATATTAGGTGATTTTTTGAGAATTACAACAACTGATTTAAATGGTATGACTTCTATAATAGAAATTGATTGGAAGCAGTTTGATGATGGTAAGTTTCTTGATGAAATTAATATTCCCTATGAATGTAATAGAACAAATTTGAAAAGTGGTACTAAAATTGAAATATATTCTAATATTGAAGTTTATTATGATGTAAGTAATCAACAATATAAAAATAGTATAAATTGGAATGATAACCAAAATAATTTATTATTTAAGGAATTAAGAAAACTTTTGGTCCCTGTAAATAAAAGTAATGAAATTTTTGAAATAAGATTTTCAACTAATGGTTTAATAGAATTTGGAATAGAAGATAAAAACGAGAAAATTGAATCATTTCCACTACTTGATTCTTATGAGTATAGAATTAAAGGAAAAATAAGCTCTAACGGAAAAGGTCTTTTATTTTATGAAAATAAGAATTTTGAAAATTCCAATGAAAAAATAGAATTAGATTTGCATAATATTTGCGGTAATATAGAAGTTGATTTAAGGGTATTTGATCTTGATCCTGATGTCATACAAAATCTTGTAAATGAACAGAAGGGTAAAGAAGAAAAACTTGGTAAAAGTGAATTTAAAGCCTTAATTAAAGGGTTTAGTGGTGTAGGTATTTATAGGAATTTGTTTAGAATAAGACCTTATGGAGATCATGATTTTGATTGGCTTGGTTTAAATGCAAGAAGAGTTAATAGTCCAACAGTGTCTATTGGCACTAATCAAATTGCTGGTTTTGTGAGTATTGAGTCAGAAAATAAGTCTAATTTAATTGAGAAAAGCGATAGAGAAGGTTTAAAAGAAAATGAAAATTATGATAATTTAAAAAAGATACTTTTAGAAGTTTTAAGTGAAGTTGAAAAAAGGAGATATGAATTTAGAAAAAATACTAAAAGAGGAAGAGTAGTTGCAAATAATATTAAAGATACTATACGAGATGTTTTTAGTTTTGATGATGTCAATAATAAAATAAGTGTTATTCTCCATAAGGCAAATATAGATGCACATATTATTGAAAAAGTTCAATTTGAGTTAAAACAAGAAGAGATAAAAAAAAATAATGGCTTGAAAAACATCGAGGAAGTTTTAGCTATGTATGAAGCTCATGCTGCTCTTGGAAAGCTAGTTTTGTATGTGCTTCATGAGGGAAGAAAGCCTATACAAATTATAGGACTTAAGCTTAATAATCTAAAAAAATCTTTACAGCGTTTTATAAAAACTAAAGATGAAAACATAGAACAAGATATAAAAAAATACAATGAAGATAGTTTATCTCAACTTGAAAAATTATCTAATTTATTTAAGCGTTTAGATCCTTTAATGATTACAAAGTCAAGTAGAAGAAAAGAAGTTAATCTCTATCAAAATGCTTTAAGTAATTATGAATTATTTAAAGAAATTTTAAAAAAAGAAAATATAGATTTTGAGATACAATGTGAAAATAAAGAACTATTTATTTACGGAAGAGATGAAGATTTATATATTATATATTCTAATCTGATAGAAAATTCTTTATATTGGTTTCAAGCAACTAAACAAATGCAAAAGAAAATTACTATTTCTATTTATAGGGATAGTAATTATTTCTATATTGATTATAAAGACAATGGTATAGGAATAAAAAAAGAATATGCTAATTTAATATTTGACCCCGGTTTTAGCACAAAACCAGAAGGTGGAACTGGTATAGGATTAACTATAGTAGGACAAGCTGTAAGCAGGAATGATGGAGAAATAAAATATATAAGAGCCGATGAAGGGGTTTATTTTAAAATAAGTTTTAAGGATACTCAGAATGAACAAGCAAGTTAAAACTATAAGAATTCTTTTTGTTGATGATAATCAAGAAACTCTTGATGCTTATGAAGAAAGTATTAAAGAAGAAAATGATAGTTTGCAAGAAGAATCAATACAATATAAAGCATATAAAGCACTTACATATGAAAAAGCACTAGATATATTAGATGAAAATAGAATTGATATTGCAGTAATTGATTTAGATTTGGGAAGTGAATTTACTGGTGAGGATATAACAAAATATATTTTAGAACGTTATAGTATTCCAATATTTATTGCAACAGGTAAACCTGCTGATTTTGATAATGAGTTGATAAGGCCAATGGTTAAAGTGTTAAATAGAGATAATATGAGATTATTTGATGAAATAAAAAAACAAATGCAATCTAAGTTGGTCCGTTTTTTTTCAAAAAATAATGGTTTTTTAGAACGGCAGATAGTAGAATTTTTCTGGGAGCATATGAGTAAAAATCTTCCATATTGGGAGCAATACGCTATTGATGAGATTGATCTTGTTTTATTAAGACATACTACAGCTTGTTTAAATGAAAAACTATATGTTAATAATTCTGGTGAAAAATATTTTAATAAATATCATCCAGGTGAAATGTATATTTATCCTTTTATTAAAGGTAGACATCATACCGGTGATATTGTAAAAAAGAATGATGATTTTTTTATTATTTTAACTCCATCTTGTGATATAGTAAATGATAAAAACGATTATTATATTTTAGCAAGAATAATAAATTACGACAAAAATAATAATAGTAATAAGATACCAGAACGTTTTTATCCTATTAAAAACTTTGCAAAAATATTTGAAGTTGACAATAAAGATAAAGAAATTTTAAAACCTAGTATATGTTTTCAAGGTTTAATATCAGTAAAAAAAGAAGAAATTTCTGACTATGCTAGAGTAGCCTCAATATCTTATCCCTTTTTAAAAGATATAATTGCAAAATTTTCTAGATACTATGCAAGACAAGGAAGTCCTGAAATTATTGAAGAACTTAGATAATCAATTCTTTTATTTTTTTTGCAATTTGTTCTGCCATTTTAGGTGGAACTGCATTACCTATTTGTCTAAAAATAGAAGTTCTTGGGCCTTCAAAGTAAAAATCATCAGGAAAACTTTGCAATCTCGCGGCTTCTCTAATAGATAAAGATCTTAGTTGAGTTATGTCTGGATGAATATAATAATGTCCATCCATAGCCATGTGAGCTAATATTGTATGAGAAGCATTGGTATTTTCTTTAATTACATTAAATCTATTTGTAAAAGAATTTGTATTTTTGTGAGATATAAGTTCTGGTCTTGTTAAGGCTAACTTTTTATAACACAATCTTTCACGTTTTGTATTCCATGCTAGTATAGCTTCTTTATAAATTTCTCTATCTCTATCATTATGTGGTCTTGTTTCATGTTGTGTTAAAATGTTAAAATCAGCGTCTCTGATATTTGCCATTTTTAAATATGAATTAGTTTTTTTTGTGTATTTGTTTAATCCTTCTATTTTTTCTCCAGGATTAATTTTTGGCAAATCTGATAAAACATCTTTTACAAAATAATTTTTATTTTCTATTTTTTCAAATATTGGGTAGGAATATTTTTTGCCTTTTTTGATTTTAAAACCAACAATAATGATTCTTTTTCTATTTTGCAATACACCAAAATCTGATGCAATTAACTCTTTTATTTGTATGGAATATCCTATATCTTCTATAGATTTTTTTAAATCATCAAAATACTTACCATTGCCAGCACTTTTTATACCAGGAACATTTTCAAAAACAAAAATTTTAGGTTTAAAAATATTTAAAAATTTAACATAATGTTTATATAAATAATTTCTATGGTCATTTTCTACGGTATTTTTCATTCTAGCCCTACCTATTACGGAATATGCTTGACATGGAGGACCACCTATAATTACATCAATTTTTTTAGATTGAGTTTTTTTTAAATTATTTTTTATTTTAGAAACGAGGCTATCAAAATTATGTTCAGATATTTCTTTGCAAATAACTTCTTCTGAATCTGATGTATTAGTTAACTCCCATAATTGTTCTTTGGTTATTTTTTTTAAGAGATAATCATAATATATGTTTAGATTATTATTCTTTTTAAGCTTCCAATATGAGGTTCTAGTTTTTAAAGTTTCACATGCATATTTATCGGATTCTATGTGTGCAACAAAAGTGGAATTTACCCTAAAAAATCCTTCCGATAATCCACCGGCACCTGAAAATAAATCTAAAATAGTCATTTCTACCTCTTTTTATAATATGTAATTATAGACAAAATAAGATTATAAAATACTTATAGTATATATAAAAAATACTAATAAAATATCTACCCAATATCAATAATATATGATATAAATATTTAATATAAATATTAACTAGAGATTTTAATCCCTAGTTAATTCCTTATCAGAATTTTCTTTTTTTAGACATACTACTTTATCCCTAAACATCTGCATTTTAATTTCTTTTGTTACAAATTCTAGTCCTTTTAAAAGCATTAAATCATTAAAATCACTCATACCTTGAGAGCTTTGCTCTTGTGTAAAAT
>NZ_JBMJAR010000021.1:0-15786 GCF_049221845.1 Campylobacter sp. GB48 | reverse complement strand
TATCTTTAAAGATCTAGTTTGAAACTAGATCTTTAAAAACTAAGGAGTTATCTATGAATGTTTGCTTTTACAAATGTAATTATGCTCTTTGATAGTTAATGTATGGAAACTAGATTAGCATTTTAATTTTTTGATAATACTATCTAGCTTTTTACTATTTCCATCTTTTAGATCTTCTAAAGCTTCTATAGCTGGAGCAAAATCTTCCATTTCATCAAGATAGTTTTCTAAAGCATTGCGTAAAATTTCAGCTTTTTTCTTTTTAGAAAACTTTGCAGTTTGACTTAAACGTTCGTAAAGTTCTTCCGAAAGAGTTAAGGTGTATCTTTTATTCATTGCATAGCCTTTATTTTAATCTTATCGCTTCTTGACAAGTTTTGCATTTATAACTTGCGTTAGTTTTTTGAATTTTTTTGTGAATTTCACAAGGTACTTTATGGATTTTATCAGCACATGAGCAAATGTACTCATAAAATTCTTGCAAATCTTCTGAAATTGCTTTATTGTCTTTTTTGTTTAATTGTGCTTGATGCCATTTTTCTATTTTCATATCTTCTCTTAAGATATGTTCTAATAGCCATTTTGACGCAATTATATTGAGTTTTTCTTTTAAATCATTGGTGCTTTTTATATTTTGAATTAAATCTATCATAGATTGAATAATGCTTTTGTGAATTTTTTGATGATTGGTAAGTTCAGGATAACCTATTTTTGTCATATATTTTTCTTCTTCAGAAAAATGTTCTTTCATGTAATTAAAAAAATCCGCAAGTATAAATTTAATTTGACCTTTATGGATGGGTTTGTCTGAAATCATTTCAACATTAGCAGCAAGTTCAAAAAGTTTTTTATGTTGTTTGTCGATTTCATCATTGTGAATACTGTATTTATCACACCATTTTGGTAGCATATTAACTCCTTGTTTATGTTTGACAGAGTTTTATAGGCATTATAATTTACAATATTTTAAACTATGATTAATTTTTGTTAAATTTCAGTTTTTTCTTTGCATAAAATTAAATTAGCAGAGCATTCTTTACATTTAAATTGTACTTTAGAATATTGTATTTTTAAATGAATATCATAAGGGACTTTGTGAGTTTTTCCTTCACATTGACATTGATATAAAAATTTTTTTGGTTTTGGTTTTTCTTCTTCGAAAGTGTCTGAAGAATTTTTTACTTGTGTGCTTTGTCTCCAGTGTTCTATCATCATATCATGCTGAATGATGTGTTCTATAAGCCATGAATTAACCACTATATATAATTTTTCTTTTAAATCATTAGTGCTTTTTATGCTTTGTATGAGTTTTATCATTGAGCTGGTGATTTGCTTATGCATAAGTTTGTGTTGATTTAAATAAGGATAATTAATCTCGGCCATATAGTTTTCTTCATCTTGAAAATGAATTTTAATATAATTAAAAAATTCAGCAATGAGTTTTTTAAGTTCTACTTGATAGATTGGTCTATCAGAAATTTCTTCAACTCTAGCAGCAAGTTCGAAGAGTTTTTGGTGCTGGGCATCGATTTTTGCATTATTGATACTATATTTTTGATCCCATTCAGGTAGCATAACAAATCCTAAGTACAAATTATAAAACGGTTAATATTTTATAAATATTTGGCTTTAACTCCGCTAAATTCACACTTAATTTACACAAAAAAAATATAATGTTTTAAGTAAAATATAATGAAAAGGTTAAAAATGGCCACACAAATTCTTTTGCTAGAAGATGATATTAATTTAGGAGAAATTGTTAGTGAATTTTTAGAAGAAGAAGGTTTTATAGTTACTTTAGTGGATAATGCTCAAGATGCGCAAGATAAAGCTTATGAGAAAAATTTTGATTTATGGATTTTAGATGTAAAAGTTCCACAAGGAGATGGTTTTAGTGTGCTTAAAAATTTAAGAGAAGCAGGTAAATATACTCCGGCTATTTTTATGACTTCATTAAATACTACTATGGATTTACAAAAGGGATTTGAAAGCGGTTGTGATGATTATATTAAAAAGCCTTTTGAATTGCAGGAGTTAAAAATAAGAATTAATGCTATTTTAAAGCGTTCTTTTGCTCATAAAAATGAAGATTATGAAGACTTAGGAAATGGTTTTAAATTTGCTTTTGTTTCGCAAACTTTATACCAAGATGGTAAGCCTTTAACCCTGCCTTTAAAAGAATTAAAGCTTTTATCTTTACTTTTAAAAAACAAAGGTAAATTTATAGATACTGCTTGTATTTTTGAAGAAATTTGGGAGTATGATCAAGAGCCAAGCGAACTTAGTTTAAGGGCTTATGTAAAAAATTTACGAAAAATTTTAGGTAAAGATAGCATTGTTAATCAAAGGGGAAGAGGGTATTGCTATGTATGAAGCCAAGCGTGTTGCATGGCAAATTCTTTCTTTATATTTAGTGAGTATAGGAAGTGTTCTTATAGTACTTTTTGGTGTATGGTATGCAAAGTTAATAGAAGAATTAGTAACTGAGCATAGCATAAAATTAAGACAAGAACACCGTTTTGTAATTTTACAAATGGAAAAATTACGTTTTGAGCCTATAGAAAAAGGTGCTAGAAAAATTGCTCAAATTTCTAATATAAAATTTGCAATATTTGATAGAACAAAAGTTTATTTTTCTAATCTTGGCTTGCCTGCTCAAACAACTTTTTTTAAACTTAATAATGCAAATATTTACAATAATAACACCTTAATTTATGTAGCTGATGTGAATTTAAATAATTTATTGCTTGCAAATACTCAAGGACAAGATGCTTTGGAGGTCTTAGGTGATGTTAATCGTTTGAGGGTTTTGGTACAAGGTGATGATATTTCTAAAGAGCTTGGATTTATAAGGTTTAAAGTAGCTTTGGCTATGGTTTTTTCTTTGATTTTTGTAAGTATAATGGGGTATTTAATCCTTAAATTTGCGCTCAAGCCTTTAGAAATGAGGATAAGGTTTTTAAATAATTTTATAAAAGATACTACTCATGAGATTAATACACCAATTAGTGCGATATTAATGAGCGTAGAGAGTTTGGAAAGAAAAAAGAATTTTGAAGAAATTAAGGCTTTAAAGCGTGTAAAAATAGCTGCTTTGACTTTGAGTCATTTGTATTCAGATTTAACTTTTTTAAATTTTTCTCAAGTTTATGAAGCTAAAAAAGATTGGATCTTTTTAAAAGATTTGATTAAAGAAAGAATGGAGTATTTTAAAATATTTTTAGAGCAAAAAAATATTACTTTAGATCTTGTTTTAGAAAATGATGGAAAAATTTATGCGAATAAAGATCAGTTTTTTAAAATGTTTGATAATCTTATTAATAATTCTATTAAATATAATGTAAAAAATGGTCAAATTGCAATAATACTTTTAGAACAAAAACTTATAATAGAAGATAGTGGTTGTGGTATAGCAAAGGAAAATTTGGCTAATATTTTCGATCGCTATTCAAGATTTAATGAACATCAAGGTGGTTTTGGTATAGGGCTTTCTTTGGTTGATAAAATTTGTAAAGAGCATAATATAAAAATAAAAGTAGAAAGTGAGCTTAATAAAGGAACAAAATTTATTTTAACTTGGAAAAACTAAAATCATTTATTGCTCATCTTAGCTTTTTCTTTGGCATTTATAAGTGTTGTGGTAAATTCATTTAAATTTTTAGTATCGTTTTGATTTAGAGTTTGCGGGGTGTGATTTAGCATTTGAGTGATTAAAAGTTCGTTGCTTAAGTCATTATCACCAAATTCTTTAGCTTTTTGCAAAATTTTTAAAGCGAGTAAATTTTTTACTTCATACATTTTAATCCTTTAAACAAATCACGCTAACAATACGTTTTAGGGTTTGGTTTTTTCTATAGGAAAAAAATCTCTCATCATCAAAGGTGCAAAGATTGATATCAAAAATATCGTTAATACCTAATTCTTTTGCCTGAAATTTAACCAATGCTTTTAAATCAAGCTTATTTTTATGTAAAAAAGGTGCAAAATTTTCTTTACTATAGTTTAAAACTTCACCATTAACTTCATAATTTTTAGCACAAATTCCTGCTGAAATGATGAGTTTTAAATTCTTTGTTTGAGCGTTAAAGTTTTTTTGCATTTTTAAAACAGCTTCTTTTAAGATATTTTCAAAACATCCTTTTCTACCTGAATGCAAAGCTGCTATGGTTTTATTTTCATCATCATATAAAAGCAAAGGCAGGCAATCGGCACTTAAAATGCACAAAGCTATATTTTTTTCATTGCTAATTATCCCATCAGCGTTAAAATGAAAATCTTTATTATAATGAGTGATGATATTAGAATGAATTTGATTTAAAAATACACACTTTTTTATAGAATTTTCCCAAGGAAAAATATTATCATGAATTTTTGCTCTAAAAATATTATAATCTTGATCAAAGGCTACAAAGGCTTTTACAAAATCATTTTCTAATAAAGTGATGCAATCTTGTCTATTTGTTGCCATGAGATTTCTTTTTTATAATTTAATTGTCTGTGTATGTATCTTGCTAAAAGATCACTTTCTATATTCACACGTCTTCCTATGATGTAATCTTTAAACAAGGTTTCATTAAAGGTTATAGGAATGATAGTTAAGCGAATGCCATCTTTTAAAACTTCATTGATAGTTAAGCTCACCCCATCTATGGCTACACTTGCTTTATTTGCCATATAAATTTGTATATCATCAGGACATTTAATATAAAAATCAACTCCATTTTCTTTTTTAGAAATATTAGTAATTTCACCTATACCATCAATATGCCCTTGCATTAAATGTCCATCTATTCTATCGCCATAAGCTAGTGCAGGTTCAATATGTACGTAATCTTTTAAATTTTCAATAGCTATGTGAGTTCTTGTTTCATAAGAAAGTTCAAGATTAAAACCATCATCAAAAAGTTTTGTTACACTCAAACACGCACCATTAACTGCTATGCTATCACCTAGTTTTGGTTTGTAGTTTGCTTTTAATCTTAAAGTGCTGTTTTGATATGATTTGACAAAGGCTAATTCGCGGATTAATCCATTAAACATTCAATACCTTTAATTTTTATGAGATTTTATCTAAAACTTTTAAATTTCAAAAAGTATTTTTAGTGTTTTATTTTAAAAAATATTATATAATTTTTGCCTTTTTATAAAAATGAGGTCAAAATATGTATGATATAATCGTAATTGGCGGTGGGCATGCTGGAGTTGAGGCTAGTGCTGCTGCTGCTAGAATGGGCAAAAAAACTTTACTTTTAACTACTTTAATCGAGCAAATTGGTGCTGCAAGTTGTAATCCTGCTATAGGCGGTTTAGCAAAAGGACATTTGGTAAAAGAGCTTGATGCTATGGGTGGACTTATGGGGCAAATTACCGATGAGGCTGGAATTCAATTTAGAATTTTAAATGAAAGCAAAGGTGTTGCAGTGCGTGGAAGTAGAGCGCAAATTGATATGGATGCTTATAGAATTTGTGCTAGAAATAAGCTTTTAAAACTTGAAAATTTAGAAATTTCTCAAGAGCAAGCTTTGTCTTTACTTATAGAAAATGATGAAGTTAAGGGCGTTAAAACCAATTTAGAAAATACATATTTTGCTAAAAAAATCATACTTACAACAGGAACTTTTTTAAACGGACTTATCCATATAGGTGAAACCAAGCTTCAAGCAGGTAGGGTAGGTGAGCTTGCGTCTGTAAATTTGGGAGATTACTTAAAACAAAGTGGATTAAAAGTAGGAAGATTAAAAACAGGAACCTGCCCAAGGGTTGATGCTAAAAGTATTGATTTTAGTGTTTTAGAAATTCAGCCTGGAGATGAAAATCCTAAAGCTTTTAGTTTTAAAACGAAAAATTTCAAGCCTAATCAACTTCCGTGTTATATAGCAAGAACAAATTTAAAAACACATGAGATTATAAAAAGCAATTTTTACCGCGCTCCGCTTTTTACAGGACAAATTGAAGGTATAGGTCCAAGATATTGTCCTTCTATAGAAGATAAGATTAATCGTTTTGGTGATAAAGAAAGTCATCATTTATTTATAGAGCCACAAACAAAAGATGCAACAGAGTATTATATTAACGGTTTTTCTACTTCTTTACCTTATGAGGTACAAATTGCAATGTTAAGAAGCATAAAAGGTTTTGAAAATGCTAAAATCACGCGTTTTGGTTATGCCATAGAGTATGATTATATTGATCCAACAGAGCTAAAACATACTTTAGAAACCAAAAAGATTAAAAATTTATATTGTGCTGGGCAAATTAATGGAACCACTGGTTATGAGGAAGCTGCTGCGCAAGGTTTTATGGCAGGAGTGAATGCGGTTTTAGCAATTGATGAAAAAGAACCTTTTGTGTTAAGGCGCGATGAGGCTTATATAGGGGTGTTGATTGATGATTTAGTGATGAAAGGTACCAAAGAGCCTTATAGAATGTTTACTTCAAGAGCTGAGTATAGACTGCTCTTAAGAGAAGAAAATGCTATTTTAAGACTTGGAGAATATGGATATAATTTTAAACTTTTAAGTCAAGAAGATTATGCATATATTGATAATATAAAACAAAATATTAGCAAAGGGCTTGAGTTTTTACTTCAAACTACATGGACACCAAGTAATCAAAATAATGAATTTTTACAAAGTATTGAAGAAGAAAAGATCACTTCAATAGTGAGTTTGCAGAAAATTGTTGCAAGAGCTAGTTTTAATATAGAAAAATTAAAAGCTTTAGGTGAAATGTTTAAAAATATGGATGAGTATTCTTTAAATGAAATTTTAAATGAAGCGAAGTATTATCATTATATAGCAATGCAAAAAGCACAAATTGAAAAAATGAAAAATTTAAATGATTTGAAAATTCCTGAAAATTTTGACTTTAAAAGTGTAAGTGGATTGAGTAATGAAGTAGTAGAAAAACTGCAAAAATTTAATCCACCAACTATTTTTGCTGCTTCACAAATTAGCGGTATTACTCCTGCTGCTTTGGATATTTTACATATTTATATCAAAATGAAAAAATGATAAATAAAAATTTTAATGGCTGTAAAAAATAAAGTCTTTGAAGTAGCTACTGTGTTTGGCGAAGGATCTGTAGCTGCTACATATTATGATGACAAGTTTTATAGAATTCTTCTTCCCGATGTTGTTGCTTATAAAAATTTAGAAAACAATGAAATAATTGAAAATAAAATATTAATAAATAAAATTGATTCTGACACGACTTATTATCATCAAGCATTCAAAGAAAAAACTATAATGAAATTAAAAGTAAAAGAAATTAATAATAAAACCTTTGAGTTCATTGATGTAATTGAAAATAATTACAAAGATGAGGAATTACAGAATATTCTAAATAGTTATTTAGAGCCTATTTATTGCAAAGATGAGGTGTTGGAAAAATTTACACTAAATAAATCATTAAATATTTTTGAAAAAGATTTTAGTTGGATTAATAATATAACAGTTCTTATTCATTTTAATAATGATAATAAACAGCAAACTTATATAAAAACTGCAAGAAAAATAATTGAAAATAGAAATGAATTAGATAAAAAAGTTAAAGAATATATTTATGAACAATTAATAAATAGATTAAATAATAAAAAGTTATCAAAAGAAGAATTTATAAATTCATTAAGTTTTGAATCTATTGATATAGCAAATGATATCATAGAATTTTACATAGATGATAGAGGACTTTTTGGCTGGCATGTTATTATAGTTGAAAGTAGTCTTGATTTTGATTTAAAAAAAGTTGAATTGGCTGGATAAATAGGGGTAATAAAAATGGAAGATAGAGAAATAAAAGAATTTAATAGTCAGTTTGAAGATGAAATTTTAGATATTGCCTTTGTATTAAAAGAATATGCTGTAGGAGCTGGAAAAGTACCTAATAAAGAAAAATATTATAAAGTATCTATTTTGGCTATTGGATATAAAAATTTTGCTGATAATATAGTAGTAGAAAATGAAAATATATCAATTGAACAAAAATCTGATGATACTAAATATTATTTTGATACATTCAAGAATAAAACTATAGTAAGATTGAAAGTAAGAAAGCATAAAGATTTTGATAATGCTTTATATAAAAGATTTTTGCTTGTTGAATTAATAGAAAATAATTATGAAGATGAAGATTTAAAACCTATATTAGATAAATATGTACAGCCTGTATATTATAAAGATGAAGTATTAGGAATTTTTGAGCTTGATAAGGGATTAAATACATTTATAAATAATATTAATTGGGTTGATAAAAAGAAAGTAGAAGTTGCTTTTAATAATGACAATATTGAAAATTCTATACAAATACTTAGAAAAATATTTGAAGATAAAAAGGAATTAGATAAAAAAGTAAAAGAATATATTGCTAGTCAATTAGTAGAAGAAGCTAATAGTTATAATGAAGATGCTGATAAAAAGAAAATCAACGAAAAACAATTTGCAAAACTTTTAACTTTTGAATCTATTAGTATAAAAAGCAATGGTATAGATTTTTATGTTGATGATGGTGATGTTTTCTGGGGGCATGTTATCATAGTTGAAAGCGATTTTGATTTTAATTTTAAAGATGCTTATATAGCAGGTTAGCTTTTGTTTTTGTCATATAAAATTTTTAATTTTTATCTATGAAAGATTAAATTTTATATAAATGTTTTTCAAAAGAAAAAATTTATAATTTTTTAGATAAACTGCTATATTTTACATACAAATCAAAACAAAGGAAGTAAAATGGCTACATCTGAAAGTAGACGAAGCTTTATGGGCTTTGCCTTTGGAACAGTAGCTGCTGTGGGTGGTGCTTTTTCATTAGTTGCAATGAAAAAAACATGGGATCCGCTCCCAAGCGTAAAAGCAGCAGGTATTACTACTGTGGATCTTTCTGGTATGAAAGAGGGCGAGCTAAGAACAATTGAATGGCGTAAAAAGCCTATATTTATCTTAAAAAAAGATGCAGATATGGCAAAAGATAGCAATAGAGATGTTGTTGTGGGTGATGTTGCTTATACTGTAGTTATTGGTCTTTGTACGCATTTAGGCTGTATTCCAGCTTATGTTCCAAGTGAAAAATTATTTAAGTGTGCATGCCATGGTGGCGAATTTGACACTAGTGGTAAAAATGTATTTGGTCCTCCTCCAAGACCTTTGGATATTCCTCCTTTTAGAATTGATGGAACAAAATTAGTATTAGGCGAAGAAGGTCCAGAATATAAAAAAATGATCGCGGAGGCTTAATATGGCACAGATAAAAAAAGCAAACGGTATTGTAGATTGGCTTGATCAAAGACTAGCTGTAAATAAGCTTTTTAATGTTTTAATGGCTCAATATTGGATACCAAAACAAATTAACTTCTTATGGGCGATGGGTGTTATTTTAACTACTCTTTTTGCTATTTTATTTATTTCAGGTCTATTTTTGGTAATGTATTATAAGCCAGATGTGGCTTTAGCTTTTGATAGTGTAAATAAAACTATCATGCAAGAAGTGGAGTATGGTTGGCTTTGGCGTCATATGCATGGTGTGGCTGCTTCAGTTGTATTTTTAATCATATATATTCACATGCTAACAGGAATTTATTATGGCTCTTATAAAAAGGGTCGCGAGATGATTTGGATTAGTGGTATGCTTTTATTTGTTGTATTTTCAGCAGAAGCATTTAGTGGATATATGCTACCTTGGGGACAAATGAGCTTTTGGGCTGCTCAAGTTATTACTCAGCTTTTTGGTGGAATTCCTTTTATAGGCGATGCGTTAGTTATTTGGATAAGAGGGGATTTTGCGGTTTCAGATCCAACTTTAACTAGATTTTTTATGCTACATGTATGTTTATTACCTATTGTAATTTTGGCAATTATTGCATTCCACTTTTATTCTTTAAGAATTCCTCACGTAAATAATGAAATTTCAGAAGAAATTGATTTTGATTTAGAAGCTGAAAAATATTTAGCAGGTGATACAAAAGGCTCTAAAGTTATTCCTTTTTGGCCAGGATTTTTAGCTAAAGATTTTATGTACATTGCGTTATTTATGATTTTCTTCTTTTATTTGGTATGTTTTAAATTTAATTTTGCAATGGATCCAATCAACTTTGACCCAGCAAATTCTTTAAAAACACCTCCTCATATTTATCCTGAGTGGTATTTCTTATGGAGTTATGAAGTTTTAAGAGGATTTTTCTTTGATGTTGGAAGCATTAAAGCTTTTGATATAGGTCTTGCGGCATTTGGTATAGCACAAATTATTTTCTTCTTATTGCCTTGGCTTGATAGAAGTGATGTTGTAAAACCAGCACACGAAAGACCAATGTTTTTTGTATGGTTTTGGGTGTTATTGATAGATTTAATTGTACTAACAGTTTATGGAAAGCTTCCTCCAACAGGAATTAATGCTTGGATAGGATTTTATGCTTCTATGGTATTTTTACTATTATTGTTAGTGGTCTTACCAATTATTACTATCATGGAAAGAAAAAGGGGCTAATAATGAGAGAATTAAAAATATTTTTTGTAGTTGTCTTTTTCACAGGTTTAGTTTATTGGGGTGTTGAGCCTTATGCACATTCAGTGATGAATCCTCCTTCAACTCCGGTTAATTTTGACTTTGCAAAAGCTGATGCAGAATTTACCAAAGGTGAAGTTGCTTTAAAAGAAAAGGCAGCAATGGATGCTAATGTTTCAGGAAGTGAAAAAGCTATAGCTAATACTCAAAAAGCATTAGAGCTTGCTAAAAGCCAAGAAGAAGCTACTAAGCAATTATGGGAAAAAATCGCAAAAATCGATTTTACTAAAGGCAATGCACAAAAAGGAAAAGAACTTTTTGAAGGAAATTGTATTGCATGTCATGGTATAAAAGCTGCTGGAATTCCTGCTACTATCACAGATTCTTCTTTAGGTGTAACACCTCCTGATTTAAGTGATGCGGGTGCTATTTATGATGAAAAATTTTTAACCGCACTTATCATTGATCCGGTTAAAGCTTTGCAAATTTCACATAAATTTAATGATGAAAATCCATTCTTAATGCCTGCTTATCCTTTAAGTGGCGATGAAGCACAAGATAATCAAGATTTAGCAGACTTAATTGCATTCTTTAAAAATACAGCTAGTGAATATGAAAAAGAATTTGATACAAAATTAAAAGCTAATTTAGAAGAAAAATATGCTAAAAATCAAGAGCTTTCAGAGCAAGCAAAAACGGCTTTAATTACAAAAGAATTTGATTTTGCTAAAAATAAACATACGTTTGAAAATGCTTGCGGAAGATGTCATGATGTAAAATATGATGGCTTTGTTTCAAGCTCAAATATGAGTGATTTAAAAAATTATCTTGGTATGACGCCTCCAGATTTATCTATGATGATTCGTTCTAAAGGCGCGCATTATCTTGAAATTTTCATTAACGAACCTCAAAAGAAAATTCACGGTACTGCTATGCCAAGAGTTGGTTTAAATGAAAAAGCACAAACTCAAGTTATTAATTATCTTGAAAAAGTTGGTGATAGTAAAAAAGAAGAAAGAGAGCAAACAGGAATTTATATTATGATATTCTTTGCTATCTTAAGTATTTTTGCTATAGGTTGGAAAAGATCAGTTTGGTCTAAACTGCACTAATTTACTCAAAGAACGCCTAGTGGCGTTCTTTTTCTTCAATAATAAGCTAAATATAAAATAAAATTTGATATAATATGCTTTCATTTCACACGCATTAATTTCCTTATTAGGTTGCTTATGGGTTAAAGAATGCGGAGGAATAAACCTAATTATTTTATTTCAAGGAGAATTTCATGGTAAGCATGAGAGATTTATTAGAGTGTGGTGTGCACTTTGGACACCAAACAAGAAGATGGAATCCAAAAATGAAAAAATTTATTTTTGGAGAAAGAAAAGGTATTTATGTAATTGATTTACAAAAAACACTTAGATACTTTAGATATACATATAATATCGTTCGTGATGCTGCTGCAGAAGGTAAGACAATTTTATTTGTTGGTACTAAAAAACAAGCGGGTGGAGCGATTAAAGAATATGCTGAAAAATGCGGCATGCCTTATGTAAATCATAGATGGCTTGGTGGTATGATGACTAACTTTGGAACCATCCGCCAATCAATTAGAAAATTAGAAGTTATAGAAAAAATGGAAGAGGATGGAAGTATTAAGCTTTTAACTAAAAAAGAAGCTTTAATGCTTACTAGAAAAAAAGAAAAATTACTAGCATATCTTGGTGGTATTAGATACATGAAAACCCAACCTGATATGATTTTTGTTATCGATACTGTTAAAGAAAAAATTGCAGTACAAGAAGCTAATAGATTAAAAATCCCTGTGGTTGCTCCGCTAGATACAAACTGTGATCCTGATTTAGTTGATTTCCCAATTCCAGGAAATGATGATGCGATTCGCTCAGTTCAACTTTTCTGCCAAGAAATGGCTGAAGCAATCAATGAAGGTAAAGCATTAAGAGAGCAAGATGGTGAAGCAAATGAAGAACAACCAATCTCTGAAGAAGAAAAAAAAGAAGTTTTAGAAGAAGCTATGAGTGAGGAAG
Source organism: Campylobacter sp. GB48 (assembly GCF_049221845.1). NCBI lineage: Bacteria > Pseudomonadati > Campylobacterota > Epsilonproteobacteria > Campylobacterales > Campylobacteraceae > Campylobacter > Campylobacter sp. GB48. Next base: position 3,244 of record NZ_JBMJAR010000021.1, on the reverse strand, counting down.
ATTTTGAAGGAGATAAAGAATAATGGCTGAAATCACTGCACAAATGGTAAAAGAACTGCGTGAAAGTACTGGCGCAGGTATGATGGATTGTAAAAATGCTTTAAAAGATACAGATGGTGATTTTGAAAAAGCAGTACAGCTTTTAAGAGAAAAAGGACTTGGAAAAGCTGATAAAAAAGCCGATCGTTTAGCTGCTGAAGGTTTGGTAAGTGTAAAAGTAAGTGATGATTTTAAATGTGCAACTGTAAGTGAAATTAATTCAGAAACTGATTTTGTTGCTAAAAATGAACAATTTATCGCTTTAACAAAAGATACAACAGCACATATTCAAGCTAAAAGTCTTCAAAATGTTGAAGAATTACATTCAAGCGAGATTAATGGTGTTAAATTTGAAGAGTATTTAAAAAGCCAAATTGCAACTATTGGTGAAAATTTAGTTGTTAGAAGATTTGCTACTTTAAAAGCAGGTACTAATGGCATAGTAAATGGTTATATCCATACTAATGGTCGTGTTGGTGTGGTTATTGCTGCAGCTTGTGATAGTGAAGCTACGGCTAGCAAGTGTGGAGAATTTTTAAAGCATATTTGTATGCATATTGCTGCAATGAAGCCAAGTTATTTATCTTATGAAGAACTTGATATGGATTTTGTAGAAAATGAGTACAAAGCCTTAGTTGCTGAGTTGGAAAAAGAAAACGAAGAAAGAAGAAGATTAAAAGATCCTAATAAACCAGAGCATAAAATTCCAAAATATGCAAGTAGAAAACAATTAACTCAAGAGGTAATTCAAGCAGCTGAAGAAGCTATTAAAGCTGAGCTTCAAGCACAAGGTAAGCCAGAAAAAATTTGGCCTAATATTATCCCAGGTAAGTTAAATAGCTTTATTGCGGATAATTCTCAACTTGACAGCAGACTTACTTTAATGGGTCAGTTTTATGTAATGGATGATAAAAAAACTATCGAGCAAGTAATTGCTGATAAAGAAAAAGAGCTAGGTGGAACTATCAAAATAGTTGAATTTATTCGCTTTGAAGTAGGTGAAGGCCTAGAAAAGAAAACCGAAGATTTTGCTGCTGAAGTTGCTGCGCAAATTGGTTAAAAATGGAACTTTTAAAAGCGGAAAATTTAAGCCATAGTTTTGATATTCCGCTTTTTGAAAATTTAAATTTTGCTGTAAATGCAAAAGATTGTATTGCAATATGCGGAAGTAGTGGATGTGGTAAATCCACTCTTTTGCATATTTTATCTACCTTATTAAAACCTCAATCAGGAAAAGTTTTTTATAATAATCAAGAATTATACGGTTTAAATGATGATGCTTTGCTAGAAATTCGTAGAAAAGATTTTGGGATTATTTTTCAAATGCATTATTTATTTAAAGGTTTTTTGGCTTTTGAGAATATAGAGCTTGCGAGTGTTTTAAGCGGACAGAATATTGATTATGAATTATTAAAAAAACTTGATATTGTAGATTTAATGAATCAAAAAATCACAAAGCTAAGCGGTGGACAGCAGCAAAGAGTAAGCATAGCTAGGGTTTTAAGCAAAAGGCCAAAGATTATTTTTGCTGATGAAGCTACTGGAAATTTAGATTTTAAAAATGCTTTGAATGTAATGGATATTTTGATTGATTATATTAAAGAAAACAATGCAGCTTTAATTTTTGTTACGCATGATCAAGAGCTTGCTAAAAAATGCGACAAGGTTTTTTACTTAAATAATCATGGAATTTGTTAAATATTTAGGCGATGAAAATGTAGTTATTTTCATGCTTTTGTTTGCTAGAATGAGTGGGTTAATAGTTTTTTTTCCTTTTTTTTCTCATAATAGTATACCTTTGGTGGTAAAAACAACCTTAGCTTTATTTTTAACAATGTTTTTATATCCTTTAGCAAAGCTTGAAGGTAATACACCTGATTCTTTTTTTATTTTATATCTTTTAAGTGAAGTACTTTTTGGTATGATGGCAGGGTTGATTTTGCAAATGACTTTTGCTATTTTGCAAATGGCAGGTGAGCAGGTTTCTTTTACTATGGGATTTTCTATGGCTAGTGTTATGGATCCTACAACTGGCACAAACACACCTGTCATATCACAAGTTTTAAATTTATTGGCTTTGCTTGTATTTTTAGCCTTTGATGGACATCATTTAGTTTTGCTTTTTATATCTAATTCATTAGAATATATTAGTTTAGGTGGGTTTTATCCACATGAAAATTTAATGCTTTATTTAAATAAGGCTATGGTAAATATTTTTGTACTTGGTTTTTCTATGGCTTTTCCAGTTTTGGCTATATCTTTATTATCAGATGTGATTTTTGGTATGCTTATGAAAACTATGCCTCAGTTTAATCTTTTGGTAGTGGGGTATCCTATTAAGATATTCTTATCTTTTGCAGTGCTTATTGCTATTTTGCTTATTATGATGCAGTATTTTAAAAATTTAACAATGAAAAGTTTTGAGCATATGGAATTATTATTTTTTAATATATAAGCAATAAATAATTAAAAATGTTTTAAAATAAGATATTTCTTTAATTTTGGGAGATGACAGATGAAGGTTTTGCTGATAAATTCTAATACGGCTGTTTCAAAGCTAATCAGTTTAGGGGTTCAAAAATTAGGTTATGATTTTGAAGAAATTACAAATACTGAGGAGCTTGGAGAATTTTATGATGTTATTATCATAGATCATGATATTGAAGCTAATTTAGATGATTTAAAAAGCAAATGTAATAGATTGATTTGTTTATTACCTAGAAATCAAGAGCAAGTTGAAGGCGTAGAATGTTTGTATAAGCCTTTTTTACCAACTAATTTTATAGAGCTTTTGGGTGGTGAAAAAACTTTAAATGAAGATAAAAATAATACTTTAGAAGAAGATGAATTAAATTTTGACGATGATATTTTAATTGATAAAGATACACCTTTAGATGGAAATGAACTTTTAGCTGGTATTGACTTGTCTGAGCATGAAGAGAGTTTAAGTGAAGATGATTTAAGTTTGCAAGAAGAATTTTTTGAAGAAAATTTAGATGATGAATTAAAAGCTGACAATATGCCTGAAACAACAGATGTATTAGTAAATGAAAAAAAAGATAAAGATGATTTGGCGTTGCTAGATGATTTACATGAAGAAAATATAGAAGAAAATATAGAAGAAAATATAGAAGAAAATATAGAAGAAAATATAGAAGAAAATATAGAAGAAAATATAGAAGAAAATATAGAAGAAAATATAGAA
>NZ_JBMJAR010000020.1:0-16367 GCF_049221845.1 Campylobacter sp. GB48 | reverse complement strand
TACAAAGAAACAACTACAAAATTTAGTTCAAAATTTAATTACAAAATAACTGAAAAGTTAAATTGAAAAACAATTCAATGTTTGAATCAATCAAACATTGAATCTAAAATGCATTACATCACCATCTTGGACGATGTAATCTTTACCTTCAAGGCGTAGTTTTCCTGCTTCTTTAGCACCGCTTTCACCTTTGCAAGCTATGTAGTCTTCATAAGAAATTACTTCAGCTTTGATAAAACCTTTTTCAAAGTCATTATGTATCACACTTGCCGCTTTTGGTGCTTTCCAACCTCTTTGTATAGTCCATGATCTAACTTCTATTTGACCTGCTGTAAAATAACTAATTAGATTAAGCTTTGAAAATGCTGTGCGTATAACTACTTCAAGTCCGCTACTTTCTATACCTAAAGATTTTAAAAACTCATAATTTTCTTCATCACTTAATGCTATCATTTCTTCTTCTATTTTTGAGCAAAGTTTGATAACTTCATGACCTGATTTTGCTGCAAATTCTTTAAGATTTTTTACAAATTCATTATCTTCTAAAAGTGAATTCTCATCCACATTTGCCCCATATATCACTTCCTTAGCCGAAAGTAATCTTAGTTCTTTTATAAGAGCTTGATAGACTTCATTTTTATTTGGAAATGAACTTGCACTATTATTTTGATTTAAATGCTCTAAAAGCTCATTAGCTAAAGTTAAGCTTTCTTTTGCACCTTTTTCGTTAGCTTTTGCACCTTTGGTGAGTTTTTCTATTTTTTTGCTAAGTTGCTCTATATCTGCTAATATAAGTTCTGTTTCTATGATTTGTACATCACGCACAGGATCGACACTACCTGCAACATGAGTGATATTTTCATCATCAAAACAACGCACGATGTGTAAAATCATCTCAGTTTCGCGTATATTAGACAAAAATTTATTACCTAAACCTTCACCTTTACTTGCTCCTGCTACTAAGCCTGCTATATCTACAAATTCTATATTTGAGCGTATGATTTTTTGCGGATTAACGATTTTTGCCAACTCTTTTAAGCGATGATCAGGCACAGGCACTACCGCTTTGTTTGGTTCTATGGTACAAAATGGATAATTTGCACTTTCTGCATTTTGTGCTCTTGTTAGCGCGTTAAAAGTAGTAGATTTTCCAACATTTGGAAGCCCTACTATACCAACTGATAAACTCATTTTTTATTCCTTGAAAGATAAAGTAAATATGAAAGACACATTCTAACACCTGCGCCAGTTGCACCAAAATTATGATAACCCCAAGCTTTTTCTAAGTAAGCTGGCCCTGCGATGTCTAAATGCAACCATTTGTCTTTGTATTCTTCTCTAATAAAAGAATTTAAAAATAATCCCGCTGTAATAGCCCCACCATAACGACTTGAAGAGGTATTACTAACATCTGCTATATTTGATTTTATAAGTTCTTTTAAATGTGGATTAAAATGTAGAATGGTAGCTAAATCCCCACTTTTTTTACTTACTTTATAAAATTCGTTTTGCAAATCTTCATTATTTCCCATGATGGCACTTGTGTATTCTCCAAGCCCTACTACACAAGCTCCAGTTAGAGTAGCAAGATCTATTAATAAATCAGGTTTTAGATCTTGAGCAAGTGAAAGACAATCAGCTAAAACTAATCTTCCTTCCGCATCGGTGTTTCTAATCTCTATACTCACACCTTCTCTTGAAATAAGTACATCATCAGGTTTATAAGCATTTCCACCTATCATATTTTCAGTTGCACCGATGATAGAATGCACTTCTATATCAAGGTTTAATTCACTCGCACCCTTGATGATAGCCATTGCGGCTGCACCACCACTTTTGTCTGATTTCATCGTTAGCATATAATCAGCAGGTTTTAAACTAAGTCCACCACTATCATAAGTTAGTCCTTTGCCTACAAACACTACTTTCATTTTTGCGTTTTTTGGTTTATATGAGAGATGAATGAGTTTTGGTGGATGAACTGAAGCGCGATTTACTGCTAAAAACGCTTGCATTTTTTCTTGCTCTAAAAAATCACTTTCGTAAATTTTACATGAGATTTTATGATCATTTTGGCTTAAGCTAAGAGCATCTTCAGCCATTTTAGCTGGGGTGTAAATTTGAGGAATTTCATTAACAATATCTTTTGCAAAATCACAAGCGTTTGAAAAAGCTTGACCGTAATCAATCCCTATACAAGCTTCTTCTAGGTTGTAAGATTTTTCATTGATTTCATCTTTTGAAATGAAGATATTTTCTAGTTTGCTTGGCGTTTTTTCTTTTTTATATTTGTTAAATTCATAAGCACCGAAGGTAAATCCTTGAATCATAGCATTAAAGCTATTTACTACGCATTTTCCTACGACACTTTTTGTTTTAACGCTTTTGATTTCTAGTTTTTTTAAGGCCTTGTAAGCACTTGCAAAAGCTAATCTTATATCTTCATATTCTAAACTCTTAAGTTCGCTATAAAGAATCTTATTTTGCATATCTATGCAAATTCCTTCGCCTTTGTAATTTGAAACTTTAAAAAGCTCTTGACTTTGAGTATATTTTTCTATCTTTTTATCTTGTATTAATATGATTTCAAAATCAGCATTGATAGATTCAATACTTTTTTCTTTAAAATTAAATGTCATTTATGTGTCCTTTTTCTAAGTATAGATTTTTCTATTTGTTTCATACCTAAAAACAAAGCAAGTAAAAAACCAGCAATAATAGGCACTGCAAAATACCAGTGATCTCCAGCCCATTCTACAGCTAGCCAAATTTCTTTTCCAAAAAACCATGCTAGTAAAATGGTAATAGCAGCCCAAGCCCAAGCACTAATGAGATTAATAAATGCAAATTTTTTGGCACTATAACGTGTTAGTCCTATACTCATAGGTATAATAGTTCTAAAGCCATACATATATCTTTGTATGAAAATAATAGGCCAGCCAAAACGTTGCAAGAGTAAATGCGCTATAGCAAATTTACGCCTTTGAGTGCGGAGTTTTTTCTGAATGTATTTTTTATTATATCTTCCTATATAAAAATATATTTGATCGCCTACAAAACCACCTAAACCTGCTATGAAGATTATAAGGCCTAAATTTACATGTCCTTCGTGTGCGAAAATACCTGCTAAAATAAGCGCTAGTTCTCCCTCAAGTATACACCATAAAAATACGATGATATAAGCCCAGTTTTTATAATCATATAAAAGTTGTTTTAAAAATTCTTCCATTTTATACCTCTAAAACACTATAGACAGAAGTTAATTTAGCTAATTCCTTAGCTCCATCAAGATCTTTTAATTCTAGTAAAAAACAAGCTTCAATGCATTTTGCATTGAGTTTTTCTATGAGTTTAACAGCAGCTATTGCTGTACCACCTGTAGCGATAAGATCATCTATAAGTAAAACATTTGCTTTTTGATTATTAAAAGCATCGATGTGAATTTCTATAGTATCATTGCCATATTCTAAGCTATAAGATTCTTGCAGGCATTTTGAAGGTAGTTTTCCAGGTTTTCTAATAGGCACAAAAGGCAATTTTAATCTAGCACTTAAAGCAGCCCCAAAAATAAAACCTCGACTTTCTATGCCAACAATATAATCAAGTTTTGCGTTTTGATATTTTTTAACTAAATGATCCATTAAAAATGCAAATGCTTCTTTATTATTTAATAAAGTTGTAATATCTCTAAAAATAATCCCTTCTTTTGGAAAATCCTTAATAGCTCTAATGCTATCTAATAAATATTTTTTGTCTTGTTCTTTTATCATAATAACGCCTCGATTTTTGCTTCTAATTCTTTAATTCTTTGTCTTAATTTTTCATTTTCAATACGATATTGTGAATTTCTTGTTCTAAGAGAAGTTAAGTCCGCTTTGCTTTTATTTAATTCTTCAGTTAGAATATCAATATTACCCAAACTTCTTTGAAGCTGTACTTGTAATTTTCTAATGACTATTTCAGTATCATCAAGATTGTTTTTTATAAATTCTTTTGCCACTTTTTCCTTATGAAGTAAGGTCTTGTAGTAAAGTAGCATAATAGTCATATAAATACTAACACAAATTAATACAGTTAATACAAGCCAACTTAAAATCATGATTTTGCCTCTATTTTGTTAATTCGTACACAATGTCTCCCACCGCTAAAAGAAGTATTGATGAAATTTGAAATAATTTCAAAGGCCATATCTACTCCTATTAATCTAGCTCCTAAAGCTAAAACATTTGCGTCGTTGTGTTCTCTTGAGAGTTTAGTGCTTAAAGGTTCGTTACACAAAGCACAGCGTATATTTTTGTGGCGATTTGCTGCTATGCTCATGCCAATACCTGAGCCACATATTAAAATTCCAAAACTGTTTTCATCGATTTTAGAGCTTAATAAATGCGCATAATCAGGATAATCACAACGATCTTCACTAAAAGGTCCTAAATCTTCAAAGTTTATATTTTTTTCTTGCAAGAAATTGATAATCTCTTGCTTTAAAATAAAACCAGCATGATCGCTTGCTATGTAAATTTTCTCTCTTAACATTAACAATCACTTTATTGTTGAAATTTTAAAGTATTAATTTTATCATATTTAATTAAAATTTTTCTTTCTTGTATATAATATTTTTAGATGTTTTCAAATATTTATTTGATATAATAACAACAATATATTTAAGGTTTAAAATGAAGCTTATATTGATTGGTTCTTCAACGGGTGGTCCAAGCCAACTAAAGTTTTTGCTAAATGATGTGGAACTTAAAGATTGTGCTGTGGTGATTGCTCAACATATGAATCCAAGTTTTATTCCTTCTTTTGTAAATCAATTTAACAAAGAAGCAAAAAGCGATGTGATTATACCAAGTGATAAAGAAGTTTTAAAAAATAAAATTTATATTTGCCAAAGAAATATGGTTTTAAGTGGGAATAATACACCGGTGTTAAATGTTACTGAAGAAACAAGTAGCTTTAATCCAGGGATTGATGTTTTGTTTCATTCTGCTGTAAATCTTTGCAAATATAATAAAATTTTAGCTTTAATTATGACAGGAATGGGTGATGACGGTGCTAAGTCTTTGCTTGAACTTTATAAGGTTGGGGTAAGATGCTTGTGTGAAAATGAAGCAGATTCTATAGTATATGGAATGCCAAAAAAAGCCAGAGATACTAATCCAAATCTAAAACCCATGAGTTTAATAGAACTTAAAAAAGAAATAGTTAATTTTATAAAATCATAGGATGAAAAGATGATTAAAATTGCAGAAAATGAAATGCATGATTTTGTGAAAATAGTAGAACAAATAAGTGGAAATAATTTAAATGCTAAGAGAGATATCTTATTGGTAAAACTTCCAAAATTTTTACAAGAATTAGGCTTGAATAATCTTAGTGAGTTAAATGAAAAAATTCAGTTTCAAAGAAATCTAAAGCAAGAAACTATGGATTTTATTACAGTTTGTGAGACTTATTTTTTTAGAGAATTAGAGCAGTTAAAAGATGTTATTTTTTATATAAAATCTCTTGATAGGCCTGTAAATGTACTTTGTGCTCCATGTTCAAGTGGTGAGGAAGTGTATTCTTTGGCTATTTTGGCAAGTGAAAATTTCATTAAAGGTATGAATATAGTTGGTATAGATATTAATAAAAAAATGATAGATAAATGTAATGAAATGATATATTCAGAACGTTCAGTGGCTAGATTAAATACTATGCAAAAGACACGTTATTTTGATATAAAAGATAGAATGTATCATCTTAAAAAAGAAACTTTGTCTTGTAGATGTCGTTTTGAACTTTGTAATGTTTTTGATGATTCTTTATTTAGACTTGGAAAATTTGATGTAATTTTTTCAAGAAATATGATGATATATTTTGATCAAGATTTCAAAATAAGACTTATGGAACGTTTTTATAAAATCTTGAATAAAGAAGGTAGAATTTATCCAGGAAAATCAGATCATGTACCTGAGACAGCTTATTTTAATAAGAGTTTCTCAGCAGGTGGAATTTATTATTCTAAGGTGGATTAATTATATTTTTTATTAAACCACCACCAATAAATTGCCGCAAAGATAAAACATACTCCCAAGCCAAAAGTAAAATGGCTTAATTTTACTCCATAAAATTCAAATAAATATCCTGTTGAAAAAGCAATAATTGCGCTAAAAGTTAAATATACCATATCATTATATGCAATTACTCTACCATAGTATCTTTTATCACAATCATTTTGTAAAAGTGTATAAGTATAGCTCCATAAAGATGAAGTACAAAAACCTGCCATCACTAAGCCTATAAAGGCAAGATAAAAGTTAAATTGCAAGCAAGCCCAAAGCATGATGCCTATGCCTTGTGCTAAGTATAAATATACCAAGGTGTTTTTGTTAATATAAGGACTAAGCACATAAGGACCTATGAGCAAAGATATAGCTCTTATAGCATTAGAAATTCCTATAGCTAAAGGTATAGAAATAACTTTTGCGTATTCATATTCTGCTAAAAGAGTGATTAAAACATCATAAGCAGTTATCCCTACAACCCCATGAAGTAAAATCAAATGAATGATTTTTTTATTATTAAATACATAAGTTAAACCCTCTTTTACTAATACAAAAACATTATTTTGTGTGGTGTTTTTTTCATCGGGTAAGATTAAAGTTTTAAGTATAAGCATAGCGCAAAATAGCATTAAAGTATCGGCTATAAAAGCTGGCTTTACTCCAAAAAGATCTATAAAAAGTCCTGCTGCACCCATACCCAAAGCATATGATACAGCCCATATAATACTATGAAGCTCATTACCTAGTTTTAGCTCTTGTTGTGTTAAAATTTTAGGTAAAACCGACATTTCTGTTTGAAAATACATACTTGCAACCGCCATACGTACAAAGGTTAAAAAGTATAAAAACCAAAGCATAGCCAAAGAATTTACAAAAATTAGCATAAAAATAGAAATCATCTCAATGCTAATCATTGTTAGCAATAAATTCTTAGGTTTAAATCTATCTACTATAACTCCATTTATAGGTGCAAGTATAATAGAAGGTAAAAAAACAAAAATAGCTGAAAAACCTATAATATTTGCAGGTGCTTGTAGCTCTTTGGTTAAAAGAGTAAAAACACCCACTTGAGAAAACCACGCACCAAAATAACTTATAAATTGTACTGTTGCTAAAAGGCGAAAAGTTTTATTATTTTTAAGTAAAGACCTATAAGTCATGAACATCCTATGAATATATGAAATTAAAGGGCTTGATTATAACGTTTTTAAGATTATTTTACATTTAAATGTTATAATAATTCTTTTTTATAAAAAAGGTTAATAATGAATAGATTAAGCAAAAAAGAAGCATTAAATTTACTCCAAAATGCACCTTTATATGAACTAGGTGCAATGGCATATGAGAAAAAATTAGAGCTTCATCCTGAAAAAATAACTACTTTTGTGGTAGATAGAAATATAAACTACACAAATATTTGTTGTATTGATTGTGATTTTTGTGCTTTTTGTAGAAAAGAAAAAGATGATGATTCTTATATTTTAAAATACGAAGAAATAGGACAAAAAATAGAAGAATTACAAGCCATAGGTGGAACGCAAATTTTATTTCAAGGCGGAGTACACCCAAAACTTAAAATAGAATGGTATGAAGACTTACTTTCTTATATAAAAACTAATTATCCAACCATCACTGTGCATGGTTTTTCAGCAGTAGAGATAGCTTATATAGCAAGAGTTTCTAAAATTTCTATTGAAGAGGTTTTAAAAAGACTACAAGCTAAAGGACTTTTTTCTATACCTGGAGCAGGTGCTGAAGTATTAAGCGATAGAGTAAGAGATATTATAGCACCACACAAATGTGACACAGCTACTTGGCTTAGGGTGCATGAGAGTGCACATAATATAGGTATGAAAAGTACTGCTACTATGATGTTTGGTACGGTTGAGAATGATGAGGAAATTATCGAACATTTTGATCATTTAAGAAATTTACAAGATAAAACAAATGGTTTTAGAGCTTTTATTTTGTGGTCATTTCAAAGTAAAAATACCCCTTTAATCAAAAAACATCCTGAAATCATCAAGCAAAGTTCTAATAGATATTTAAGATTGTTAGCTTTAGCAAGATTATATTTGGATAATTTTAAAAATTTACAAAGCTCATGGGTAACACAAGGCTCTTTAATAGGTCAACTTGCTTTAAAATTTGGTGCAAATGATTTAGGTTCAACTATGATGGAAGAAAATGTCGTAGCCGCAGCGGGTGCAAAATACAGAATGAATCAAGAACAAATGATAGAACTTATCAAAGATATAGGAGAATTACCTGCTAAACGCGACACAGCTTATAATATTTTAGAAAGGTTTTAATGCTAAATTTAGACTTTAATGAAACTAAAATAGACATAATATATGAGTATGAAAACGAGCTTCCTATAGTATTTTTCAAACTCATTTTTAAAAATAGTGGAAAAATAGCAGAAAAACACAATAGAGGTTGTGCAAGTATGCTTGCTAGGATTTTAAACGAAGGAAGCAATGATGAGTTTTTTAAAAGCTTAGAATACCGTGCTATAGAGCTTTATGCTAAGGCTAGTTTTGAGCATTTTCAAATTAGTATTAAGTGCTTGAAAGAACATTTTGATTTTGCTTTAGAAAAATTACAAGAATTGTTTTTAAATGTGCGTTTTGATGAAAAAATCTTACAAAGATTAAAAACTTTAGCTTTAGGTGAGCTTGCAAGTTTAAATACTGATTATGATTATCAAGCAAAAAGACTTTTAAATAAAAATGTTTTCAAAGATGAAATTTTTGCTAGTGGTCTTGATGGGACTAAAGAAAGCATAGAAAAGATTAGCTTAAAAGAATTGCAAGATTTTATGAGTGAAAATTTAGTACTTGATAATGCTTTATTTGTTTTTGGTGGAGATGTTAAAGAAGATGAAGTGAAAGTTAAAACAGAAAAAATTTGCCAAATTCTAAAAAGAAACACTCCAAATCAAAATAAAAATTACAAACTCATTGATGAGAGTATAGAAGTAAGTGAGCAAAAAAGTACCGAGCAAGCTTATATATACTTTTGCTCCCCATTTAATATGCAAATTAATGATGAGAAAATGTATTTAGCTAAACTTGCTTTATTTATCTTGGGTCAAGGTGGTTTTGGTTCGCGTTTGATGGAAGAAGTGCGTGTGAAAAGAGGCTTGGCGTATTCAGCATATGCTATGCTTGATGTAAATTTAAATTATAGTAGAGTTTTTGGGTATTTGCAAACTAAAAATGAAAGTTCCAATGAGGCTAAAACTTTAGTTAAGGAAGTTTTTGAAAACTTTGTCCAAAATGGAGTAAATGAAAAAGAATTTCAATTAGCTAAGCAATTTTTGGTAGGTTCTATGCCTTTAAGATATGAAAGTTTGGCTAAAAGACTAGATATAATGCTAAATGAATATTTACATGGTTTAAAACTTGGAAATTTAAAAGAAGAAATGCAAAAGATCAAAAACACTACCTTGGATGAACTAAATGACTTTATCAAAACACATAGTGAAATTACAAAAGTGAGTTTTGCAAGTATAGAAAATGAAAGTTGAAGAAAAGGATTTAAAACTACTTCATGCTTTAGGGGTTAAAAATTGTATCGATTTGGCTTTGATTTTGCCTAAAAAATTTGATGATTTTAGAATTTCAAAGTTTCCAAAAGATACATTTTGCACCCAAAATGTAAAAATTATTAGCACGCAAAATCATCACTCTCAGCTTTTTATACTTTGTGAATGTTTAGAATGGGGTATAAAAGCAAATATAGTAATCTTTCATCCTAATAAATGGCATTTTAAAATTTTTAAACATAATGCTTTAGTTTGTATCCATGCAAAGATGAATTTTTTTAATGGAATTTGGCAGTTTATAAACCCAAAAATAGTAAAAAATATAGGTCAAATAGTCCCTAAATACCAAATTAGCTCTATTAAAGATGAAAGCATAAAAAAACTTATTTTAAAATATGTCAATGAAACTAATTTAAAAGCGCTAAATTTAGAACAAAAATACATTAATTTGCTTTTAAATTTGCACAATTACGATGATTTGATTCTTTATGAAAATTTTAACTCCATAGTTAAAGATTTAAAATATATAGAAATTTTTAATCATCTAAGGCGTTTAAAGGGCAAAAAAATATCACAAAATGCTTATAAAATAGAACTTTTCGATATAAGCTCTTGGCTTAAGGGTTTAGAATTTAACCCTACAAATGATCAGCTTTTGGCGATAGAAGATATTAAAAAAGACTTACAAAGTAAAGTTGCTAAAAGGCGTGTGGTGATGGGCGATGTTGGTTGTGGTAAGACTTTGGTCATACTTGCTGCAAGTTTGCTAGTATATCCTAAAAAGGCTATTTTAATGGCTCCAACTAGTATATTAGCAGAGCAAATTTATCATGAAGCAAAAAGACTTTTGCCTGATTTTGTTAATGTATTGCTTTTAAAAGGTGGTAAAAAAGATAAAGATTTAGCAAAATTAAAAGAACAAGCTCATTTTATCATAGGTACACATGCACTCATTCATCAAGAAGAATTTGAAGCGGTTTTAGTGATGATAGATGAGCAACACCGCTTTGGCTCTAATCAAAGACAAAAAATAAGCGAGCTTAGTAAAAACTCTCAATATGCTCCACATATCGTGCAATTTTCTGCTACGCCTATACCAAGAACGCTTTCTATGATACAAAGTGAGCTTGTAAATTTTAGTTTTATTAAACAAATGCCTTTTAAAAAAGACATTAAAACTTTTTGCATACAAGATAAAGATTTTAAATATTTGCTTAAAAAAATTGATGATGAACTAGCTAAAAATCATCAAGTAATCATCATTTATCCTTTGGTAAATGAAAGTGAAAATATAGATTATTTATCATTAGAACAAGCACAAGGATACTGGATAAACAAATACAAAAATGTTTATGTAACCCATGGAAAAGATAAAAATAAAGATCAAATTTTGCAAGAATTTAGAGAAAAAGGCACGATTTTACTTTCTACGACGGTGGTTGAAGTGGGGATTTCTTTGCCAAGACTTAGTGTGATTGTAGTTGTTGGGGCTGAAAGACTTGGGCTTGCTACCTTACATCAGCTTCGAGGTAGGGTAGGTAGAGTAGGGCTTGAGAGCTTTTGTTATTTATACACTAAGCAAAAAGAAATTCCAAGCCGTTTGCTTGAATTTGCTAAAACTTTAGATGGATTTAAAATAGCTGAGCTTGATTTAAAAAACAGACTAAGTGGGGATTTGTTAGATGGTAGAGTGCAGCATGGTAATCATTTTAAATTCTTTGATTTTGCAGATGATGAAGAATTAGTTTTAAAAGCAAAAGAAAGTATTAAAAATATGGAAAAAGAAAATGGATAAACATTTTGAAATTTTAATTTCTAAAGGCAAGAAAAAACATTTTAACAAAGGGAATATTTTATTTTTTCAAGGTGAAAAAGCAAATAAAATTTACATTTTACTAAGTGGAAAAGTGCGTATATATAAGGTAAATGCAAAAGGTTTTGAGCTGACACTGCATACTCTAACTCCGGTGAATTTTATAGCCGAAATGCCTGTGTTTGAGGGTATTAATTACCCAGCTAATGCTATTTGTGAGCAAGATTGTGAAATTTGTGTTTTTGATTTTGATGAATTTAAAAAATTATGCTTAGAAAATGGGGAATTTAGCTTTTTGCTTCTGACTTCTTTAATCGGTAAAATTCGAATTTTAGAAAATTTCATCAGGCAAAAATCTTTGGATTTAAAGTCAAGATTAGTCAGCTTTTTACTAGAAAATGAAGAAAAATTACAAAATTTAAAGCAAAAAGAAATCGCTGTGATTTTGAATTTACCCCCAGAATCTTTGTCGCGTTTTTTAAAAGAATTAAAACAAAATGAGCTCATTTGTACAAATAAAGGTAAAATAGCAATTTTAAATAAAGAAAAAATGCAAAATTTAATTAAGTCTTTTTAAGTCTTATTTGTTACAATATTGTATTTAAAGTATGGAAGGTTTTATGGATTTTGATTTTTTAATCAAGTTTAGCCCTATGTTTATACAAGCTTCTTGGCTTACTTTAAAACTTGCTATTTATGGGGTGTTTTTTTCATTTTTAGTAGGTTTATTTTGTGTGGGAGTAAGTTATTTTAAATTTTCTTTTTTAAATACAATCTGTAAAATTTACATAGAATTTTCAAGAAATACACCTTTATTAATCCAACTTTTCTTTTTATATTATGCTTTGCCTGAGTTTGGGATACACCTTGGCTCTTTTGCATGTGCTGTGATAGGACTTAGCTTTTTAGGTGGTTCTTATATGGCAGAGAGCTTAAGAGCGGGTATGGAAGCAGTGAAAAAACAACAATACGAATCAGGACTTTCTTTGGGTTTGAGTAAATGGCAAAATTTTCGTTATGTAATCATACCTCAAGCTTTGGGTATAGCTATGCCAAGCATTAGTGCTAATATCATTTTTTTACTCAAAGAAACTTCAGTGGTAAGTATTATTGCTTTAGCGGATTTAGTATATGTGGCTAAAGATCTTATAGGGCTTTATTATAAAAGTAATGAAGCATTATTTGCTTTGGTGCTTTGTTATTTGATTTTGATTTTACCTTTATCTTTAGTGTTAAACCGTATAGAAAAAAGGTTAAATTATGTTTGAAATTTTAAATCAAGATACCTTTTTTAGACTAGCACAAGGCTTAAAGGTTACTTTAGAGCTTTCATTAATTAGTGTTTTGATTTCACTCATAGGAGGAGTATTTTTTGGAATTTTAATGCATTCTAAAAATAAAATCCTTTATGCTTTTTGTCGTTTTATGCTCGAGTTTGTGCGTATTATGCCTTTGATTGTTTGGCTTTTTATAGTGCATTTTGGCTTGGCGAAATGGTTTGGATGGCATTTGAGTGCTTTGGGTTCTAGTATTATTGTTTTTAGTATATGGGGCGTGTTTGAGATGATGGATTTGGTTAGATCATCTTTAGCAAGCATACCAAAACACCAGTACGAATCAGGACTTTCACTAGGTTTTAATAAATTTGAAGTTTATCTTTTTATCATTATACCTTTATCTTTAAGAAGATTATTGCCAATGAGTATTAATCTCTTTACAAGAATTATCAAAAGTACTTCAGTGATTTATCTCATCGGCGGTATAGAGCTTATTAAAGTAGGCCAACAAGTGATCGAGCTAAATTTATTTCAAAACTCTTATGCTGCTTTTGTGATTTATGGTTTGATTTTATTGATTTATTTTATACTTTGCTATCCTTTGTCGGTATATTCAAAGTTTTTAGAGAAAAAATGGAGCTAATATGAGCATTTTAAAAATACAAAATTTACAAAAATACTATGATGATCATCATGTTTTAAAAGATATAAATTTAGAAGTAAATCAAAAAGAAGTAGTGGTTATACTAGGTCCAAGTGGTTGTGGGAAATCTACGCTTTTAAGATGTATTAATGGTTTGGAAGAAATGGCTGATGGGGCTATTTTTGTAGATGATGAAAAAATTGATAAAAATTATAAAAAATGGACTCAAATTCGCCAAAAAATAGGCATGGTATTTCAATCTTATGAACTTTTTGATCATTTAAATGTGGAGCAAAATATACTCTTAGGGCCTTTAAAGGTGCAAAAAAGAAAAAAAGAAGAGGTTTTGGAAGAAGCTAAATACTGGCTTGATAGAGTAGGGCTTTTGCATAAATTAAAAGCCTATCCTAAAGAATTAAGTGGCGGACAAAAACAACGCATAGCCATAGTTAGAAGCCTTTGTATGAATCCTGAAATCATGCTTTTTGATGAAGTTACAGCAGCGCTTGATCCTGAAATTGTGCGTGAGGTTTTAGATGTGATTTTAAATTTAGCAAAAGATGGTATGACTATGCTTATAGTTACACATGAAATGGGTTTTGCTAGAGCAGTTGCTGATAAAATAGTTTTTATGGACGATGGAAAAATAGTAGAAATTTCAAAGCCTGATGAGTTTTTTGAAAATCCAAAAACTGATCGTGCGAAGAAATTTCTCAATTTGTTTGATTTTCATCGTTAATTTTTATTTTAGAAAAGATTTGTTTAAAAAATTAATATAAGGTTTAAAAATTTAAATTTCAATCATAAGGAAAAAAATATGAAAAAGATTTTTCTTTTATCGTTTTTAATGGCACTTTTTTTTAGCGCTTGCTCAAATCCAAGTTCTAACGAAAACTCCATAGAAAAAATCAAACAGCAAGGTGTTATCCGCATAGGTGTGTTTGGTGATAAACCTCCATTTGGTTACTTAGATGCTCAAGGAAAAAATCAAGGCTATGATGTGTATTTTGCTAAACGTATAGCAAAAGAACTTTTAGGGGATGAGTCTAAAGTACAATTTGTTTTAGTTGAAGCAGCAAACAGAGTAGAATTTTTAGAATCAAATAAAGTAGATTTAATCTTAGCGAATTTTACTAAAACTCCAGAAAGAGAAGCTGTGGTGGATTTTGCTTTGCCTTATATGAAAGTTGCTCTTGGGGTAGTAGCTCCTAAAGGATCAGATATCAAAACTATAGATGATTTAAAAAGCAAAACTTTGATTTTAAATAAAGGTACAACAGCTGATGCATATTTTACAAAAAATATGCCAGAAATTAAAAGTGTTAAATTTGATCAAAACACAGAAACTTTTGCAGCTTTAATCGGTAAAAGAGGCGATGCGCTAAGCCATGATAATGCTTTACTTTTTGCTTGGGCTAAAGAAAATCCAAATTTTGAAGTGGTAATTAAAGAACTTGGAAATCATGATGTTATAGCTCCTGCTGTAAAAAAAGGTGATGAAGCTATGTTGAAATTTATCAATGATTTGATTATAAAATTACAAAATGAGCAGTTTTTTCACAAAGCTTATGATGAAACCTTAAAGCCATTTTTTAGCGATGATATAAAAGCTGATGATGTAGTAATCGAAGGTGGCAAAATTTAATAATGCAAAAAGCCTTTAAAAATACCATCTATGCTTCTTTAGGTGGTATTTTAGAATTTTATGATTTTGTTTTATTTATCTTCTTTGCAAGTGTTTTTGCAAAAATTTTCTTTCCTCAAAACGATGATTTTTGGCCATTAATCTATACTTATGTAGCCTTTGGAGCAGGATATTTAGCTAGACCTTTTGGTGCTGTTGTTTTAGCACATTTTGCAGATATTAAAGGGCGTAAGAATGTTTTTTATGTCAGTATGCTTTTAATGGTCGTGCCAAGTTTTGTTTTGGCCTTTTTACCTACTTATGAAAGCATAGGACTTTTAGCTACTTTTATGCTTTTTATCATACGGATAGCTCAAGGGCTAGCCATAGGAGCTGAAGTGAGTGGTGCTTGGATTTTTGTGAGCGAATTTGTGAGTAAAAAAAGACTTGGCTTGGCACTTGGTTTTATTTCAGCGACTTTAACTTTAGGTTTATTACTCGGAAATTTAGCGACTTTAAGTATATATGCGTATTTTGATAAAGAAGAAGTAGAAAGCTTTGCTTGGAGAATTCCTTTTTTTATAGGGGGATTTTTTGGCATATTAGCTTTATTTTTGCGTACAAAACTTAACGAAACACCAGCTTTTAAAAACATAAAAGAAAAAGAAAAAATTTTAAATTTCCCGCTTTTACAAGCTTTAAAAACACATAAAAAAAGTATGTTAATATGCGCTTTGCTTACTGTGGTTTTAACAAGCGGGGTAGCTACTTTAATGATACTACCACAATATTTTGAAAGCCTATTAGGAGTTAGCAAAACTACTGCTTTGACATATCAAAATTTGGCCATAGTGATGATCATACTAGGAAGTTTAGTGCAAGGTTATTTGGCTGATTTATTAGGACATTTTAAAATTTGTTTGATTTTCACTTTAATTTTTGGAGTTTTTGGTATAAGTTTTAGTTTTTATAATGAGTGGTTTTTGTTATTTTATTTACTTGCTTGTTTTGCGCAAGGTATTATAGCTTTTGCTCCTATTTTTATGACTCAAATTTTTACTACAGAGTTAAGATCAAGTGGTCTTTCTTTTGCTTATAATATCTCTTATGCGATTTTAGGCTTTTTAACACCCTTTATTGTTAATTTTATGTATGAGAAATATTTTTATTTTTATATATTTTTTGTGTTTATTACTAGTTTGATAAGTATGTTTTTGGTAAAAAAATATATTAAAATTTTATAATATTTTTTTTCTTTCAAACTGCTATTTTTAGGATATTTATAAATTTCAAACAATTTTTTCTTAAATTATACTTAAGTAAAAATTTATAAATAAAATACTAATATTAGCTTATAAAACATGCAAAATATATAAAAAGGACTTTTTCAATGCATATAAGCACAGCTAAAAA
>NZ_JBMJAR010000019.1:0-18905 GCF_049221845.1 Campylobacter sp. GB48 | reverse complement strand
CATAGCACCTAATTCATCATTAGTCTTAACATCTATCATAGCTGAATCTTTGGTTTTATAGTTGATAAAATCAAAGAAAGAGTTGAGGCCGGTTTGGATAGATTGTAACGGAGATAAAAAATAAGATATGATAAAGTAAAGTAAAACAATACTAGCAATACTTGTAAAAATAACTATAGTAGCTTGAATATAAGCTATTTTCAAAGCAGGAGCTTTTATAACTTCAATATTTTCACCTGCACAAGTTGTATAGTTGTCAATTTTTACACAAATACCAAATCTATCTTGGCCATCTTTTGTAGAGTAGCTAAATATATTATAATCTCCAGCTTTTTCATAAGCTTTTGCTACTGTTATGATATCAGGATTTTGTTCTGCGCTAATTAGGGATTTATCTGTTGAAGCGAATACAGTGTAAGCTTGATCAAACACAAAAGTTCTTCCAGGAAGTTCGCTAAATTCAGTTTGTAAATCTTTTACTAAAACATCAATAGCTAAAACCCCAATAAATTTTCCATCTTTAACTAAAGGCATAGAATAAGTAAAACATGGTAAACCTGTTGTTACATCAATATATGATGGAGTAATATACAACCCATTTTTCTTTTTAGCTTCTATATAAAATTCTCTTGTTGTTGCATCATAATTATCTGCTTTCCCATAAATTCCATAATTTAAACCTTTGCTATCACTATCTGGGTCACTTACTATTAATTCACCATTTGGCTGAGCTATATAAACAGCTAAATAATTATTCATATCTCTAACAGTTTTTAATAATTCCCCAGTGTTATTCATCAACTTTTCTTGAGTATTAAGTTCCTGATAAGAGAGTCTTGTGATGGTTTGAGAAAGCTGTTTTAGAGCATGTGAATGAGTATTTTTAAAATCTCTCATTGATTTTTCAGCAGCTTTTACATAATTTGTTTCAGCTTTTACTACTTCATAGTTTAAAGCTTTTTCTGTAAAAATAAAGCTAATCACACCAAGTATAACTAAACATATTATGGCAATGATATTTGAAATCAATGAAATTTTTATTTTTATACTTTTCATTGGGATAAACTCCTTGTTTTTAATTTTTTATCTATATTATACTTCAATTAAAATTAGAAAAAGTTTATTTACTTTAAGATAAAGAATGAAGTAAATTTTTACAAGCTTTTGAAAGAATGTTATATGTTTCATTAAAATCTCCACTATACCAAGGATCAGGAACTTCATCATATCCTAACTCTAAAGCATAAGAGGTAATTTTATGAATTTTGTGTTTAAAATTTGAAAAATTTTTAACTACATCATTATAATTAGAATTATCCATAACAATGATTAGATCATTTTCTTCGCACATTTTTAAGCTCAACTTTTGACTGCAAAATGGCTTGGAATTAATATTTTTACTATTTAACATAGTTTTGGTTTTATAGTGCATATCTTCTCCATCATGATAACCTGAAGTGCCTGCACTAGAAACAATAAATTTATCGTTTAAATTTGCTTTTATTAAAAGATCTTTCATGATAAATTCAGCCATAGGGGAACGACAGATATTTCCTAAGCAAACAAAAATAATCTTAGTCATTTTTTCCTCAAAAATTGTGTAGTTTTTTCAAAATTATAGCAGTATTTTAAAATATTTTTTAAGATTAATTAAAACTAAGATATAATTTTTAATTAACGGGGAGCTTTTGCTGAGAGGAAGTTAGACTTCGACCCTTGAGAAGTTTGGTAATGCGAACTTTGAATTCTTGCAAAAACTTTCCTTTTTTACAAAAAAGGATAAAAAATGATACAAGCAAAAACAAAAACTAAAATTCCTATCTTAACTATAGCAGGAAGTGATTGTAGCGGTGGGGCTGGTATACAAGCTGATTTAAAAACTTTTAGTGCGCATAATTTATTTGGTATGAGTGTGGTTTTAAGCGTTGTAGCTGAAAACACTGCAAGAGTGATTTCTTGTTTTGATATACCAACTAAGATAATAGATGAACAAATATTAGCAATTTATGAAGACATAGAGCCAATAGCTGTAAAAATTGGAATGTTGGGTTCAAAAGAAATTATAACTTGTGTAAAAGAAAATTTATTACGCTTTAAAGCCAAAAATGTAGTGATAGATCCTGTGATGTTTGCAAAAAATGGCTATGCTTTAATGCCTTTAGAAAATTGTCAGTTTTTTAAAGATGAAATTTTATCTTTAGCTGATGTACTTACGCCAAATATACCTGAGGCTGAATTTTTGTGTGATTTTAAAATACTTAGCGAAGAGGATATGAAAAAAGCCGCTATAAAGCTTCACAAAGAAGGCGCAAAAAGTGTTTTGATTAAAGGTGGGCATAGTAAAGATAATACTAATGATGTTTTTTATGATGGAAAGGAATTTAGTATTTTTAAAGCAGAAAAAATTAATACAAAAAACACACATGGCACAGGTTGTACATTAAGTTCAGCTATAGCTAGTAATCTTGCCTTAGGTAAAGAAAAACATGAAGCTATAAAGCTTGCTAAAGATTATGTGTATGGAGCTATTTTAAATTCTTTAGCACTTGGAAAAGGTTGTGGTCCAACTAATCACTTTTTCCAATTTGATAAGGAGTAAAAATGATTATCAAAGCAGTAAGAGAAAAAAATCCTTTGATCCATCATATTACTAATTATGTTACAGCCAATGATTGCGCGAATGTAACTATAGCAGTAGGAGCAAGTGCTGCTATGGCTGATTTTTATGAAGAACAAACTGATTTTGCTAAAATAAGCTCGGCTTTAGTTTTAAATACAGGTACAATTAATCAGCTTGTAGCAAATTCTATGTTAAAAGCAACCAAAGAATATGCTTTATTAAATAAACCTATAGTTTTTGATCCTGTTGCTTTGGGCGTGAGTAAGGCAAGAGATGGGATTAATTTTGAATTGCTTAATCTAAAAGGCATTAGTATTGTTAAAGCAAATGCGTCTGAAATGGCTAGTGTTATAGGTTTAGATGGTAAAGCAAGAGGGGTTGATAGTACTTTTGTGATTAATGATGAGTTTTTAGAAAAAGCTAGAGAATACTCATATAAAACTAAGCGTGTTTTAGCTATAACTGGAAGAATTGATTATATTATAAATCAAGAGCGTGTTGCAAAAGTTTATAATGGCTCTATTATGGCTACTAAAATAACTGGAGCAGGTTGTATGTGTGCTTCTTTGTGTGGAGTTTTTTCAGGAGCATTAGAAGATAAATTTCAAGCTAGTTTATATGCTTTGCTTAGTTTTGGTATAGCTAGTGAAATCGCTCAAGAACTTTCTAGTGGAAGTGGTAGTTTTAGAGTGAATTTAATCGATGCTTTAAGTAATTTAAATGATGAAGAAATTAAAAAAAGAGCTAAATATGAAATCATTTAAAATTTATCTTGTTGCAAGCAAGGGTGAGAAAAGTGAAAGTGAGTTTTTAAATATTTTAGAAGCTTCTTTGAAAGCTAAGATTGATATTTTACAACTTAGGGAAAAAAATCTTAGCACTTTAGAATTTTATAATCTTGCTTTAAAAGTTAAAGCTTTGTGTGAAAAATACAATACACCTTTTGTGATAAATGATAGAATCGATATAGCCATGGCTGTGAATGCAAATGGAGTGCATATAGGACAAAAGGATATGCCTTTAAAAAAAGCAAGAGAGCTTTTAGGTGAAGATAAAATCATAGGACTTACGATCAATCATAAAAGTGAACTTGCTAACACTCAAAGCGCTACTTATCTTGGAGTAGGGGCTGTTTTTGCTACACCTAGCAAGCAAGATTGTATTGTGCTTGGCATAGATGGATTAAAAGAAATTACTAGTTTAAGTTCTTTACCTATTGTGGCCATAGGTGGGATAGATGAGGCTAATTTAAATTTACTTAAAGATTGTAATATACAAGGTGTGGCTGTTGTTAGAGCAATAATGCAAGCAAATGATCCTTATATGGCAACTTTAAATTTAAGATCAAATTTTGATAAAACTTTTATAGGAAAATAATGATTTATTTTATAGGAGATAAAGAATTTGATGGCGTTAAGACTATAAGATTAAATGAAATTAAATTTCTTGATTTTGAAGTTAATTTAAAGGAATTTGATTGTTTAATCATTAGCTCTAAGAATGCACTCAAAGCATTAATGTCAAGTAAAAGCAAAATTGATTTTGATATTAAACTTTATGCTGTTGGGCAAAAAAGTGCAGATTTTGCAAAAGAACTTGGTTTTAAAAATGTCAAATATCCTAGCAAGGCTTATGGTAAAAATTTAGCTAGTGAGTTTTTATCTGAGTTTAAAAATAAAAATTGTCTTTATTTAAGAGCGAAGAAAATTAGCTCAGGACTTGATGGGTATTTGTTAAAAGAAAATGTCCTTTTAAAGCAATTAATCGTTTATGAAAATATAGCCATAGAGCCTAAAAAAGATGAGTTAAAAATACATCACCCTAGTGTTTTTATTTTTAGCGCTCCATCAAGCATAGAACAATTTTTGAAATTTTTTACATTAAAAAAAGAAGATAAAGTTGTAGTTATAGGTCAAAGTACAGCTTTAAAACTTCATAATTTTAAAAATTTGCATATATGTAAAGAGCAAGATCTAAACTCTTGTTTAAAATTAGCTAAGAGTTTAGATCTTTAAAAGTTTTATATAGTAAATAAGAAGCAATAAACACCATAAGAACCTCGCTTGCAAAAGAAGCAAGCCAAACTCCATTTAAACTAAGATAATATGATAATACCTGTATAAAGATAAAAGGTAATACTAAACTTTGTATGATGGATATGGCTAAAGAAAGCATAGGTTTATCTAAAGCGGTAAAAAAAGATGCGCAAAGTTTTCCAAACCAGCTTAATAAAAAAGAAAAAGAAAACAATACAAGTGCATTTTGCGCTAGATTTGCAAAACTAATATCATTATTTTTATTAAAGAGAGAAACTATAATTTCGTTGAAAAAAAATGCAAGTAAAAACACAGATATTCCAAATACACCAGATGCTATAAACATTCTTTTAAAAATAGCTTGAATTCTTAATATGTTTTTATATCCATAGTTGTAACTTATAGCAGGTTGCATAGCTTCACACATTGATAAGATTAAAGCAAAGGTAAAAGTACTTAAATAAAGTATAATGGAAAATGCAGCAAGTGCTTGATTTCCTGCTATTTTTAATAATATAGCATTAGCTAGTATAGTATAAATAGAGCTTGATATATTTGAAAAAAATTCAGATGAGCCATTATAGATAATATTCTTGAGTATTTTTAAACTAATTATAGGTTTTTTAAATTTTAAAATTAAATTTTTAAAAACAAAAGGTATAAAACCTAAAATAGTACCTAAAAGCATTCCTAGACAGGTTGCTAGAGCAGCTGAAAATAAACTCCACTCAAGAATAACTATAAAAAGCCAATCTAATATTATATTGCTTGAAGCTACTGTGATATTAACCACCATACTATAAAATGTTTTACCGCATATTCTTAAATAATTATCCATAGCAAAAGCTAACATAGTAAAAGGTGCAAAAAGAGCAAAAATTTGCATATATTCAGTGGATAAATTTTGTATGTTTCCATCAGCGCCCATAAAAGCACTTAAAGGTTTTGCTAAGAAAAATCCTAATATTCCCATTATGCAAGAAATTACAAAAATAAGAACGATGCAAAAAGAAAAAATAGCTCTTGCTTTTTCGATTTTTCCTTTGCCTAGGTTGATTGCAATTTGCACTGATGAACCTATGGCTATCATATCTGCTAAGGCAAAGCTTATCATGATAAAGGGCATTACTAAATTCATAGCAGCAAGAGCATCTGCTCCTAAGTATCTTCCAACAAAAATACCATCAATGATAACATAAAGATATATAAATGCAGCACTTGCCATGTTAGGTAGGGCGCATTTGTAAAACAATATAGTAGCGTTTGTATTAGTATAAAAATTGTGTAATGACATAGTTTTCCTTATTAGTGTTTATTTTGCGTTCTGTTTGATAATTTACGAATAAAATAAAGCTAATAGAGAGATTCTATGCCTTCTATAGTATCTTTAAAATATGGATCTGAAATTTCAATAAAATAATCTTTGAAAAGCATAAATCACCTAAATTTTAAAAATCCTATATTAATATAATACAAATATTATATTGCAAAAGTCTTTATTTTTGGCTTAATATTCATTTTATTTCTTTTTATCCGATTTTTATAAACCCACAAAAAAGGAGCAAGGATGCAAATAAATTCGTATTCACGTGTGGCAGTGGAGTCGCAAGTTGGCAATAGGAAGGCTAATTTGAATACAAAACTTGAAGATGCCAATACTAAAAGTGCTAATAGCACAAAAAATATTGATGAGGATAAGCTTAGTAAGCTTGCTAGCATAGGTGGAAAAGGCATAACAGAACTTTATGCTATGAGCTTTATGCAACAAGCATTTAGCATGAGCTCCTCTAATGGTTTAACTCAAGCTGGGATTTTTCAAGGAGCTCAATCTAAGGATTCTTTAACAGCTATTTTATCAAATGTAGATTTTAAAGCTATAGGATATGAAGGCAAAGATATACTTAGTTTAAATGCTGATGAAGCAAAAGAGCTTATTGGGGAAGATGGGTATTTTGGTGTAGCAAAAACATCTCAAAGATTGGCTGATTTTGTTATTAATGGGGCTGGTGATGATATGGAAAAACTTCAAAAAGGTTTAGAAGGTCTAAAAGCAGGATTTGCGCAAGCGGAAAAAATGTGGGGTGGCAAACTTCCTGATATCAGCTATGAAACAATTGATAAAGCTATCGAAAAAGTAACTCAAAAAATCAATGAAATGGGTGGAAATTCTTTAGATATCAATGCATAAAATTATATCCCTAGTTTTAAACTAGGGATTTAGTCTATTTTTAAAACACTTAAAAATGCTTCTTGAGGTAAATGTACTTTACCGATAGCTTTCATTCTTTTTTTACCTTCTTTTTGTTTTTCAAGAAGTTTTCTTTTTCTAGTAATATCCCCACCATAGCATTTTGCTGTTACATTTTTACCCATGGATTTTACATTTTCTCTTGCGATGATTTTATTTCCTATACTTGCTTGAATGGCAACTTCAAAAAGCTGCCTTGGGACGATTTCTTTCATTGCTTTTACTAGTTCTCTACCCTTGCTTAGTGCCTTTTCATTTGGTACTATGATGCTTAGTGCATCAACATTTTCACCAGCTACTTTGATATCAAGTTTTACAAGATCACCCACTCTAAATTCAATAGGCTCATAATCAAAACTAGCATAGCCTTTAGTGAGTGATTTGAGTTTATCGTAAAAATCCATAACGATTTCATTTAAAGGTATATCATACTCAAGTAAAACACGCTCGGGGGTAATATAATCCATCTTAACCTGCATACCACGTTTGCGATTTAAAAGAGTGATTAAATTTCCTAAATACTCACTCGGGGTTATAATGGTTGCTTTTACATAAGGTTCTTTTATGTGATCGATTTTATTTACTGGAGGTAGTTCACTTGGATTTTGAATTTTTAAAACTTCTCCATCAGTTTGATAAATTTCATAAGTAACAGTTGGAGCAGTAGCAATCAAATCAAGGTTAAACTCACGCTCAAGTCTTTCTTTAATAACCTCCATATGCAAAAGACCTAAAAAACCAACCCTAAAACCAAACCCTAAAGCTAGCGATGTTTCAGGTTCATAGGTAATAGAACTATCATTGAGTTTTAATTTGTCTAAAGCATCTCTTAAATCTTCAAATTTATCCGTTTCTATAGGGTATAATCCTGCAAAAACAAAAGCTTTAGCTTTTTCAAAACCACCAATGGCTTCTTTTGCTTTGTTTTTGGTAAGCGTTATAGT
Source organism: Campylobacter sp. GB48 (assembly GCF_049221845.1). NCBI lineage: Bacteria > Pseudomonadati > Campylobacterota > Epsilonproteobacteria > Campylobacterales > Campylobacteraceae > Campylobacter > Campylobacter sp. GB48. The sequence continues at coordinate 11,057 of NZ_JBMJAR010000019.1, read as the reverse complement.
ATCGCCCACTTGAACATCAGCAACATTTTTAAGTCCAAGCACGATAACACCTACTTCACCTGATTCTAATTTTTTGGTTTTTATAGGGCTTAATGGGTGAGGGTAAAAAAGATCTTGCACGAGATGTTTTTTATCTGTACTCATAACTAAAACTTCATCATTTTTAGCTATATTTCCTTCATAAATTCTAACTAAAGCCAAAGCTCCAAGATAATTATCAAACCAAGAATCATAGATTAAAGCTTTGGTAGGTGCTTCATCATCGGTTTTTGGTGCAGGAATTTTTGTGATGATGGTTTCTATGAGTTCTTTTATACCCACACCTGTTTTTGCGCTAACGCAAATTGCATTAGAACAATCAATGCCTATAATATGCTCTATTTCGTGTTTAACTTTTTCTATGTCAGCTGAAGGAAGATCAATTTTATTAATCACTGGTATGATTTCAAGATCATTTTCTAAGGCTATGTAAACATTAGCTATAGTTTGAGCTTCTACTCCTTGTGAAGCATCAACAACAAGCAAAGCTCCTTCACAACTTGCTAAAGAGCGACTTACTTCATAGGAAAAATCAACATGACCTGGAGTGTCTATCAAATTTAATATATATTCTTCATTATTAAATTTATAATTTAAACGCACAGATTGAGCTTTTATAGTTATACCACGCTCTTTTTCTATATCCATAGTATCCATTACTTGGGCACTCATTTGTCTATCACTAATTGCACCACATTCACTAATAATTCTATCAGCTAGTGTACTTTTTCCATGATCAATATGAGCTATGATAGAGAAATTTCTAATATTTTTCATCAAAAAACCTTAAGATTGTCTCATTTTTCTTTTTGCTAGACCTATTTGCTCATAAGCATCTATTTCCTTTTTTAAAGCTTTATAACGCTTTTTTAGTTCGTTATTTAAAAAAGAAATATTTTTAGGAGTAGCATTAGCATTAGCTGAAATTGCACTAATAAAATCAAGTTTTCTTTTAGTGGCACTATCTTTTGGATTGGAACCAAATTTTTGTGAATTTAAAAATTGCAAGATTAAAGCTTGAATTTCTTGAGAATTTTTTGCTCCATTGGCTTTGGAAATAAAATCTTCTATATTGCTTATTTTTGGAGCTTTGGTTGTATTAGATTTATTGGGTTGTTTATCTTTATGGGTAAAAAATAATACCAAAAGAACACCAAGTATAATAACAACAACTAAAGCTACAATTAAAAATATAAAAAGAGAATTATTCATTCAAAGCCTTCCTATAATTTTCTTGCATAGGATCTTTTGAAATAACTTGCTATGCTGAGTGCAACCATAAATAAAAAGCCCCAATATACATAATCAGGAATTTTTACCGAATCTCCCGCTGCGTAAGAGTGCATGCCAGTTAAAAAGTAATTTACTCCAAAATAAGTCATAATGATTGCCCAATATGCAAACATAGAGAAAACTGCGAAAATATATTGATTTGCCCATTTTGGAACCATTCTAATGTGTAAAATAGCCGCATAAACTAAAATACTAATTAAAGCCCAAGTTTCCTTAGAATCCCAGCTCCAATATCTTCCCCAGCTTTCATTTGCCCATATAGCACCTAAGAAATTTCCAACTGTAAGCAAGCAAAGTCCTAAAATCATAGCCATTTCATTAATTCTTGTAGCTTCTGTAATGTTTCTTAAAATATTTTCATTATGCTTACCGTTAATTTTTAGCATACACAATAAAATAAGTACAAATATACCCAATAATGCACATAGCCCTAAAAATCCATAACTAGCAGTAATAACTGAAACATGTATAGTAAGCCAATATGATTGCAACACAGGAACTAGGTTGGTAATTTGTGGATCCATTTGACTAAGATGAGCTACTCCTAAAGTAACACCCGCTAAAATAGAAGTTAAAGAAAGCGCAATAGGGCTTTTTCTAGAAAAGAAAATTCCAGATAACGATAAAGCCCAAGCTATATAAACCATGCTCTCATAAGCATTGCTCCATGGTGCACGACCTGCTATATACCAACGCAAAGCCAAACCTAAAGTATGAATGAAAAACGCCACAATGTTAAATACATAAACACATTTAAAAATAAAATCAATGCGAATTTTTGGCAGCAGCATTTTGACAAAAACTATAATTAAAAGCAAAAATCCAGCACATAAATAAAGCGGAGCAAGATTTACAAAAATTTGACTTTTATTGAAAAAGATTTCTGTACTAATTTTTTTAGCACTTGGCATAACTTCATGGCCGTATTTTTCTTGATAGTTTTTGATAGCGTTTAAGTTTTTAGTTGCTTCATCCCAGTTATTGTGTGCAATAGAGTTACTAACTGCGTTGAAATAGTTTTCTAAAATACTTTTAACTTCTGCACCTTCTTCACCTTTTAAACCTATATAAGCTTCGCGTGGTGCTACCCATTGATTATTGGTGCTATTTTGCAAAGGAATAAATCTAAAAATATCACCTGAGAAAATTAAATTTACAATATTAACCCTTTCATCAAGCTTGATGATTTCTTTGTCAAAAACACTTCTGCGGTTTGGATTTTTTCTATTAGCATTTTCTACATATTTTTGTAGTTTATATGAATCTGTAGTGAAAAAATCTTTAAAACTAGTATAGGCTCTAGGCTCAATTTCTAAAATTTTAGAAATTTCTTCATTAACCAAGCGACTGCTTGGCATGAAAATAATGTCTTTGTCATACCATGCACTACCATCAAAAATCATCGATATAATTGTTGCTTCAGCACTTTGACCTTGAAAGGTTGTGTTTTTGTATATTTTTTCTAAAACTTCCATGGCTAAAGTATTAAAAGGAACCATTCTGCCATCAGGCTTTTGCACTATTAAAGAAGCAAGTTCTTTAGCATGTGCCTCATCTACCTTGATAGGCTCATTTGCGTAAGTATTTTGGCCTGCAAATAAAACTAATATAAAAGCCAAAATAGCACTTGTTTTTTTTAGGGTGTCTTGATTGATTAGTTTAGCTAAGGTTCTAAATCTTGAATGAGGATTTAAAATATTTAAAAACATTCCTAATGTGAGTAAAAAATATCCTATATATGTAGGAATTTTACCCGAATCTTTATTGACTGAAAGAATGGTACCAAGCTCATCTTGATCATATGAGCTTTGATAAAATCTATAACCTTGATAATCTAAAACATTATTCATAAAAATTTTATATTCTAGTTTCTTATCAGCATTGTCAATTTCTACATAACTTGCATAAGACATAGGTGACATTGAGCCAGGATAGCGTTCTAATTCAAAGTCTTTTAAGTACATTTCAAATGGCATTTCTATTCCTTTAGGACCCCATCTTAAAAAGAAAGGTTGGCCTGCTACATCAATGCGAATAGGTGAGTTGTATTCTACTAGGAAAACTTCTTTGGATTCTCCTTTGTAGCTTAGTTTTAATTTTAAAGCATTAATGGCATTATCTGAAAGTTGAGTTGGCATATATTTAGTGCTTTGTGCAAAATCTTTGAAATTATTTAATAAAGAATTATTCCAGTATTTTGCCTCGCCAAATAAAGAAATCAAAGCATTACGTCCTAGCTCTATCCAACTGTTTTTAAACCAAGTAAAAAAACTTTCATCTTGAGCTTGATTGATACCTTCTAAAGTTTTTTTACCATGCAAGGAGGCAAATTTAACCACTAAATTAATATCGTTAAAAGAATACAATCTTAAATCTTTCGCTTGTGCTTTTTGATTTGCTTTTAAAATATTTTCTTTACCATCGCTCATTGACATATATTTTAAATCAAAATCAGCGCTAAGTTTCAAGTTTTTATCGATTTTTATATAAGGACTTGGAACAGATTCGTTTAAAAATGCTATATTAACACCGTTAATATTTTCAATATCTCCTGCTTGAAAAAGCAATTCTTTAGACTCGTTATTTTGTGAAAGCATTAAAGATAAAAGTGGGGCAGAATTGTTATCATCAATATAAATTTCTTTTGCATCTAAGATTAAATTTTCATATGCAATTTGAGCTTTTTCATTAGGTAAGATTAAATCAAATGAAAAATCATTTACAAAAGGTAGGGTTGCAATATATTCAGATTTTGAAGCGCTATATACTTTATCATCTTTTAAGGTTGCTATGTAAATATAACTTTTTGAAGTTTCAATGATGTTGTTTTTTTCATTTTCTCTAATGTGTAAATTTCCTTCAAATCCCATATATCTAGTCATAGCTGAGCCTAGTAATATAAATAAAAATGAGATATGAAAGATTAAAAGTGGTATTTTTTTCTTGTTAAACATTTTGTATTTAAAAAGAGCCGCTAAAAGATTAATTCCTAGTATGAGTTGTATAAAACCAAACCAAGAAGAACCATAGATCATCGCCCATGCTGTTGGCGTATTATAAGCGCTTTCTATGAAAGTAGCTAGGGCGCAAAATAGAGCAAAAATTAAAAATAAAAAAATAGAAATTTTTATATCCCCAAAGGCTAAAAGTTGTTTTTTCATGAATTAAGCTCCAAGGTATTTTTTTCTAATCTCATCATTGCCGATAAGATCTTTTGCAGGTGCATGCATAGCGATTTTACCATTTTCTAAAACATAAGCATAGTCGCTAATTTTTAAAGCTGAAAATGCATTTTGTTCTACTAATAAAATGGTAATTCCTTCTTCTTTTAATTTGACTATAATATCAAAAACCTCTCCAACTATTTTTGGAGCAAGACCTAATGAAGGCTCATCAAGCATTAAAAGTTTTGGCTCACTCATAAGCGCTCTTGAGATAGCTAACATTTGGGCTTCCCCTCCACTTAGAGTTCCTGCAAGGGCATTTTTTTTATCTTTTAATCTTGGGAAAAGTCTATACATTTGAATTTTTAAATGCTCGTAATTTTCTGCATTATTAAAAGCACCAATTTTTAAATTTTCTTCTATGGTAAGATTTATAAAAACTCTCCTTCCTTCAGGTACTAAGGCGATACCTTTTTGAACTAGAGTGTGCGGTAAGTGTCTTTGAGTATCATAGCCTAAAAAGGTTACTTCACCGGTTTTTTTAACACAATTTAACATAGCATTAAGTGTTGATGTTTTTCCTGCGCCATTTGAGCCTATTAAGCTAACTATACTTCCTGTTTTTATAGTAAAATCAATACCTTTAACAGCCTCTATTAAACCATAATAAACATGTAAATCTTTAACTACTAGCATTAAAATCTCCCAAATACGCACTAATTACTTCAGGGTTTTGTACCGCATCATTTGGTTTTCCCTCAAAAATAGTTCTACCATAATCAAGTACCATAACCCTATCGCAAAGTTTATTTACAAATTTCATATCATGCTCTATAAGCAAAACACTAATTTTTTTGTTATCTCTTATGTTAAAAATTAACTCAGCTAAATCATCGCTTTCTGTAGAATTCATACCTGCTGCGGGTTCATCTAGTAATAAAAGCTTAGGGTTTGTTGCCAAAGCTCTTGCTATTTCAACTTTTCTTTGCTGACCATAGCTTAAACTAGTAGCTTTTTCATCAGCCAAATGAGCGATATTGAGCTGTTCTAAAATTTCATAAGCTGCTTTTTTTGCATTTTTTTCTGCTTTGGAAAATCTTCCAAGGTGTAAAAAAGCTTCAAAAATATTATATTTAATGCTCTTATCAAAACCAATCAATACATTTTCTAAAACACTCATGCTTGAAAAAAGTCTGATGTTTTGAAAAGTTCTTGCTATACCTAGATGAACTATTTTGTGTGGTTTTAAATGATCAATTTTTTTTCCTAGAAAAAAGACTTCTCCGCTACTTGGCTTATAATTTCCTGTGATAATATTAAATAGAGTGGTTTTACCTGCACCATTTGGACCTATAAGCCCAAAAATTTCACTTTCTCTAATAGCAAAAGAAGTATTTGTTATAGCGTTAACTCCGCCAAAATTTTTATGAATTTCTTTAAGTTCTAAAATCATTTCTTCTTCCTTTTAGAAAACTTAAATAAAATATCTGTTAGTTCTTTATCGCCCATTATTCCTCTTCTTGCAAAAAGCATTACTAAAATTAATATAACAGAAAATACAACCATTCTAAGACCAGGCATAGCAGGGGTTTCATAGCCAAAAATATTCATACTTTCATCTAAAAATCTTAAATACTCACTTCCGCCTATTACCAAAATAGCTCCGATGATAGCACCGGTAGTTGAACCCAAACCACCTAAAACAATGATGATTAAAAGTTGGAAGGTAAATAAAAAGTCAAATTGCTCAGGTGAAACTGAAGCTAGCGCACAAGCAAGTAAGCCTCCGCCGACACCTTCTAAAAATGCTGAAGTGCTAAAGGCTAGGGTTTTGATATTAAAGGTGTTTATACCCATTGCTAATGCTGCATCCTCATCATCTCTTACGGCTTTCATAGCTCTACCAAATTTTGAACTAACAATATTTAAGATGATAATAACAGAAAATATGGCAATCCCGCCACTCCAGTATAATGTGGTATGTTTAGGAATGTCATTTAAACCTAAAGAACCATTTGTAACAGAAGCAAAGTTAATCGCCATAAGTTTGATGATAATACCAAAACCTAGTGTTACAATAGCTAAATAATCCCCTCTAACTCTAAATACCGCAAAGGCCAAAACTAAAGATAAAAGCATAGCACAAAGCCCAGCAGCAAGTAAAGCCACAATAAAACTTGGTGAATGAATCATCAAAATAAAGCTACTTGGATCTTCTAAAGAAAACTGGTCGATTTTGCTTTCACTTGTAAGTAAAACTAAAGCTGCAACATAAGCTCCTATAGCTACAAAGCCATTTGGTTCTAGTGAAAATTGTCCTGTAACCCCATTGATAAGATTATAGCTTACTGCCAAGATAACAAAAATAGCAATATTGCTTAAAATTCCTATTTTATAATCATTGAAAAAATAAGGAGATATAAAAAGAAAAGCAAGTGCTATGATAAAAAAACTTAAGTGTGTAATTTTTCTTGCAACCATCTTAAAACCTACTTTTTTCAAAATTAATACCTAAAATTCCGGTTGGTTTAAAAAGTAAAATCAATACTAAAAAGATAAACGCAAAAGCATCTTTAAAACCAGAAAGATCAGGGAAAATAGCAACTACAACAACTTCTGTAAATCCTATAATCAAGCCACCTAAAACCGCTCCAGCAACCGAACCAATACCACCTAAAACAGCAGCGCCAAATGCCTTAAGTCCTATAAGAGTTCCCATACTAGGTTCAACAGAAGGATAACTAACAGCCCAAAAAATACCACCAATAGCAGCTAAAGCCGAGCCCAATGCAAACACAATAGCAATAATACGATTTGCATCAATTCCCATTAAATTTACAGTATGAATATCAAAAGCTAAAGCTCTAATAGCAATGCCATATTTGCTTTTATAAAGTATGAATAAAACTACTAATAATATAAAAAATGTCAAAATAGGCACTAAAATACTATTAATGCTAATGCTGATATTATTAAAATTAATCACTGTTTCAAGATAGCTTGGCACAGGAAAATATTTTGGGGTTGAGCCAAATAAGACATTAAATACATTTTGTATTAAAAAGCTTATGCCTATGGCTGTGATAAGTAAAGAAATTCTAGGTGCTTTTCTTAAAGGTTTATAAGCTACCCTATCAATAGCTATACCTAAAGCTGCTGCAAATAACATAGCCAAAGAAAGAGCTCCTAAAAAAGGCACATTCATACTTGTAACACAAAATAAAGCCGAGTATGCACCTACCATCATGATATCACCATGTGCAAAATTAATCAATCTTAAAACACCATAGACCATTGTATAGCCTATAGCAATAAGTGCATACATGCTACCTAAGCTAAAACCATTTATAATTTGCTGTAAAATTAAAGAACTATCCATTGAACCTCTTAAAATTTTATTTACGGAAAAATCGTATCTTTATAAATTTGCTTTTGATTTTCTATTGATTTTATAACAATTGAACGCGTAGCATTACCTGTTTTATCAATGCTAATTACTCCACTAACACCTTCAAATTTTGAAGTAGTGTGGATATTGTTGTTGATACATTCACTGTTAAAATCATTAATACATTTTTGCATAGCTTCAAAAATCACAAAATACGCATCTGCACCCATAGCTGTGAAATTTGGAACTTCTTTACTTTGTTTTTCTTTTTCATAAGCTAATATAAAGTCTTTTGAAAGTTGTGTTGGGGGATTGTGATAATCAAAGCTATCGGTAAATAAATATCCTTCAGCTGCTTCTTGAGCTAGATTAATAAAAGTTTCATCAGCCACCCCATCTGCTGAACCCATAGGGATATTTATACCCATTGCTTTTGCTTGGCGTGCAAACAAAGAAGCCTCGGTGTAATATACCGGAAGATAAATAAAATCAGGTTTTAAATTTTTAATTTGTGAAAGAATAGCTTTGAAGTCTTTATCGCCTGCTGTAATTCTAAATTTATCTAAAATTTTTCCACCTTGTTTGCTAAATTCTTTTTCAAAAGCTCTAGTTAAACCTAAAGAATAATCCGCACTTTGATCGCTAATTATCACAGCTTTGGTGTAATTTAGCTTATTTTTTACATAATTAGCTAAAGATGAGCCTTGAAAGCTATCCATAAAACAAACTCTGCTAGCGTATAATTTTTTATTTAAAATTTTATCAGCAGTAGCTGCAGGAGCAACCACTGGGATCTTTTTTTCCTCGCCAATTCTTATCACTTGCAAAGTATTAGCTGTTAGCATTTCTCCAATTAGTGCATACGCTTTGTTTTGTGAAACTAGTCTTGTACTAGCATTTGCACTTTCTATTTTATCGCCTTTTGTATCAACTACTACTAAATTTACTTTATCTCCATTGCTTAAAGTGTTTTTCATAGAATTTGCAATTTTCACTCCATCTAAAGCACTTTGCCCATAAGCTGCAGTAGAGCCTGTTAGAGGTAAAACTACGCCGATGTTAATTTCTTTTGCTTGTATGATATTACTAGCTATGATAGACAATATAGCTATGCTAATTTTTTTCATAGTTTAACCTTTCAAGGATTGATAATAGTTTTATAAACTTGTTTTTGTTCTTGTATTTCTTTTATAACTACAGAACGACTTGCATTACCACTAGCGTCTATGCTTATAACTCCACCTACGCCTTCAAAATTATTTGTTGAATGAATTTTTTCATTAATGCATTGTGCGTTAAGATTATTCGCACATTCATTCATTGCATTTACCATTACATAATATGCATCAGCTCCCATAGCAGAAAATGCTGGAAGTTCTTTTGTGCCATGATCTTTTTCATAAGCTTCAATAAATTTTTTAGAAAGAGTTGTCGGAGGATTATTATAATCAAAACTATCGGTAAAGATTACTCCATTTACAGCATCACCGCCAAGCTCGATAAAGGTTTTATTATTTACTCCATCGCCTGCACTTAAAAGCTTGTTAAAGCCAACTGCTTTTGCTTGTCTTGCTATTAAAGCAGCTTCTGGGTGATAAATTGGCATATAAACAAAATCAGGGTTGATACTTTTAAGTTGTGAAACAATAGCTTTAAAGTCCTTATCGCCTGAAGAAATGGTTAGTTTTTTAAGTACTTTTCCACCATTTTGTTTAAATTCTTTTTCAAAAGCTCTTGCCAAACCTAATGAATATACATTGCTTTGATCAACTATCACAACCACGCTTTTTAAATTTAAATCTTTATAGGCATAGTTAGCAAATTTATCTCCTTGAAAACTATCCATAAAGCAAACTCTGCTAGCATAGCTTTTTTTATCTAAAAGTTTATCACCTGATGCAACTGGAGCTATAGCAGGAATTTTTCTTTCTTCAGCTATAGATAAAACTTGCATAGTATTTGGTGTAACAGCTTCGCCTATAAGGCCTAAAACTTTATCTTGAGAGATAAGTCTAGTAGTGGCATTTGCTGCTTCTATTTTATCGCCTTTTGTGTCAATAGCTATGATTTTAACACTATCTCCATTTTTTAAATTTGGATTTAAAGTATTAGCTAGTTTAATGCCCTCATATACATCATTGCCATAAGCTGCCAAAGTACCAGTAAGTGGTAAAACAATGCCTATTTTTACTTCTGCGGCATAAATTGAACTAACACAAAGTAAGCTAGCTAGCAGTAGATTTTTTTTCATGAAAACTCCTTTTTTGTTATTTTAAAAATGTATTGTGCTTGGTTTTTGGTGCAGGCTCTTCTTCTAAAAGATCTTTTTGATTAAGCTCTATAGAAAAATTTTGTCCTTTCAAATAAGCAATAATGTGATTCATATCACTATCACTTAATTTTTTAGCATACAAACTCATTTGGATATTATCGCTTGATTGATTTTTGAAATATCCATTAGCATAGTCTTTTAAAGCGCCTTTGATCTCTTCTGGGCTTAAGTCTTTAATGGCTCTTTTACCATAAGAATTTTTTTCTCCATTTTCTCCATGGCAAGTATTGCATTTATTTTTAAAATAAATTTCTTTAGCTTTTTCTAAGTCATAGCTAATGTTATCATTAAAAGTATAAGTAAATAAAGATTTTACATTAAAAGCTAATAGTGAATTGACAAATAAAATACTTACAATAAACAAGCGTAACATAAATATGCCTTTTTTAAATATAAATAAAGCTCGATTATATCTAAAAAAAATAAACAATTTTACTCCACTCTCACTTTTTTAAAAAATTCCAAAAGTTTAAGTCATTTTGCGAAAGCTTATAGGGGTAAAATGTTAAGAATATTAGCAAATAAAAATATACATAGTAAAGAAGTATTGCTTGAAAATCTACCTAATGATTTAAAAATAAAAGAAATTAAAATACAAGGATTAAAAGAAGAGATAGTTTTAGATATAGTAAGCTAAGCCTTTTGGCTTAGCTTTTATAATTAGAATTTGTATAGAGCTTCAAGTCTGATGAATTGATCATCATGATCACTTACATCTTTTGTATTGAAATCTTCAGTTAAGTAAGAATAGAAGCCACTAAATGTAAGTTTTGGGCTGTATTTGTAAGATACTCTTGCGATGTATTCGTTTTTATCTGTATCAGCAATACCTCTACCATAT
>NZ_JBMJAR010000018.1:0-19556 GCF_049221845.1 Campylobacter sp. GB48 | reverse complement strand
ATTACCACTTTCTATTTCTTTAGCTGTATCTACTGATTGTTCTACTGCTTTCGCATCTTGTTCTAGTGCATTTTTAGTTCTAGTAATATTTTCATTGATGGCTTTTGCCATGATGTTTAATTCATCATTGTTTTTAGTATCTTCACTTAGTATTGTGTCTTTGGTTTCATGGTTTATAAATTTGAAAAAATGTAATAAGTTTTTTTGCAAATTAACAATTCGTGAACTTACCGCTTTATTTATATAGATAAATATTATAAAAGCAATGATGAAAATTACAAAAAGTGATGTTAGTGCTATAGTTGCTAAAAATTTTGTTATAGGCATTTGTATTGAGCTTATAGGAGCCATAGTAACTATAGACCAATAATCATCAGCATCGTCCCATACATTAAAATTTACTATTGCCGCTCTATTTGCATTTCCAGTGGAAGCTGGTGTGAAGTCAAATAACATATTAGTTTTAGTTTTTTGTGAGTTTATTATTAAGTTGGCACTAGGATGAGAATTGACTTCAGTGATATTTTTACCTATAAAATTAGTAGCAGGACTTACTACAATTAAACCATTTTCACTTATTAGTAATCTTTGATCATCTTTAAATACACTTCTCTCTGGATTTGTAAGTTCTTGCTGTAGTTGTGTTAAATCTCCTAAAGCCCCAATTATTCCAACTACTTTTCCATTGCGTATTATAGGAACGGCAATATTATAGGTTAAAATTTCTTTTTTATTGATAGTTAATTTTTGAGGTCTTCCTATAGTTTCTTTTTTTTGTTTTATTGCATTTTCAATGCTTTTTTGATTTAAAACAATATCTTCTGCTTGTATTAACTCAACCCCTCCTTTCTTCTTTGAGGTAGTATCGTGAAGTAGCATTAAAAACTTATTGGATTGCGTTAGAAGTTTGGGGTTAATATTAGTATATGTTGAGGTGTCGAGAATATATACATAGATATATGCTATCCAATTGTTAGAATCTAAGGCACCCTCTAGTATGTTTTTTATTCTATATTCTTCTATTGTTTCTTGTTTAGAAATAATACTATCAATGGCATTTTCTGCCCCCATTAAAGTAGAATATACACTTCCAGTAGCTCCTCTTACAATATTTGAATATCTAAAAGCACTAGTTTGGAGTAGTTTGTCAGCTTCTGTGTGTAAAATTTGTGAAGACTGTATAGCAATTATGCTTGCTAAAACCCCAACCCCTAAGATTATAATTGCAATGATAACCGCGACTATTTTAGTCCCTATTTTTAAATTTGAAAACAAAATCAACTCCTTGTTTTAAAAAATGAAGTTTATTCTAACTTAGTTATCATTAATTTTTTATTAATTTTTTAGCTTTCTCCCAAAGTCGAAGTCCTAATTCTTTTGCGTTGTTTTTATCTAAACTTTTATATTTATAGCTAGCAAGTTTTTCAAGATCATTTAACTCTTTAGTCAGAATATTAAGTTTGCTTTGTGCTAGCTTGCTAAAATCATCAATTTTTGGATTTTGTTTAATTTCATTAATTTTAATAAGAATTTGTTCTCTATTTTCTTGAATCAATCGTTTAAATTTAGCAAATAAAGTGTCAAATTTATTTTCTAGTAAATCTTTAAGTATATCTTTTACAGGATTGTTTAATTCTGCTGATAATTGCTTGAGTAATTGTATGAATTCTTGTTCTATATCTACGAGCTCTTTTTCTTTATTTTTTAAATTATATTCTAAAGCACTATATGCAAAACTTGTTTTAAATTTTTCAATTGCCAAAGAAATTCCCTCTTGTGTTCCATAAATACTTCCTATACACAAATCATACGCAAAAGCTTTTGATTCATTAGCAAGTTCAAAGGCGGAATTTAAGACTGTTTGGGAAATTTTTAAAATCCTTTCTTTTTCAAAACTTCCTTCGCAAATTGCATTAAAGACTAAATTTTTAGCAATCTCACAAGAAGTAAGTTCTATATTTTCACCTTTTTCTAAAGTTGTTATAAAAGCGCTTTCTGCGGTTTCTTTTAAAAGGCCTAGTATTTCTATATCATAAAGCATAGCATCATTGATGCTTATATTAAATTCATTTAAATTTAAACCCTTTAATGTTTTTTCTAGGTTAAAAAAATTATCACAAATTTTGTGTTTAATGGTATTTTTTTGCTCTTCAATTTTTGCTTTTAATTTACTGTGTTCATTAATATAAACAAAAAATGTTTTTTTATCTTCTTCTACTCTAGCTTTAATGATACCTTGGATTATTTTGGAAATATTTTCTTCATTTATAAGTTCAAGTTTTTCCAATACTTTAGAAAAGATTGCAAAAAGTTCTTCATTGCTAGCATTTTCAAAACTAATTTTTTTATAACTTAAATTAAAAACGAGATCTCCAATTAGGTTTGGAATTTCATTTTTTTCACAAGCTAGGAGAGAATTTTCAAAAATAATGACTAAATTTTTCATAATTTTTCCTTTTTATAGTACAAATTTGGCTTTGCTTTTTAATTGATTGAAGATATTTAAACGATCGCTCTTGCTATCAACATAAACACTTAAAAGATAACTTTTGTATGTGCCTTGTTTACTAGTATTTGAGACTTTATATTTAAATTCTCTTTCATTGAATATTTGAGTAAAAACTTCTAGAGCATCAATCTCAGCTTCAAAAACGACTTTATAATCCCAAAAAGTAGGGTAATTTATAATAGGTTCTTTTTTAAGATCGCAGATATTTACCACTTTTTCCTCCTTCTTTACTTTCTAAAGCTATATTAGTAATTTGCATGCTTTTATCAATGGCTTTGATCATATCATAAATAGTTAAAAGACCAATGCTAACAGCGGTTAAGCTTTCCATTTCAACTCCGGTTTTTCCTTCACATTGTACGGTTACGAAAAGTTTAAAAGAGTATTCTTCTTTATTTTCTTCTATATGAGTTTGTACTTTTGAAATCATTAAAGGATGACACATTGGAATGAGATTTGAAGTTTGCTTAGCTCCCATGATAGCTGCTGTAATGGCAGTTTGCAAAACAGGTCCTTTTTTAGCTTTGTTTTTAATGATAGCTTCAAATGCTTCTTTACTCATGTATATTTTACCACTTGCACAAGCTTTTCTTTGAGTAATATCTTTTTGGCTTACATCTACCATTTTAGGATGATTTTTTTCATCTAAATGCGTTAAATTCATATTTTTCCTTAAGTAAAGTTTGAAAAATTATACCAAAATGTATATTTTTATATTAAAATACTACTAAAAAATTTTAAAGGATTTATAATGGCTTATGATGATGAAGAATTTGAAAATTACGATGATGAAATAGATGATGATACTTATGCAAATAATCAAAGATCATATAATTATGATGATGATGATTATGAATACGATGATGATTATAGTGATGATGATACTTATGAGATGGATTAAGAGTGAGTAAAAATCTTAGTAAAAAGATATAAAATTTTTAGGTCTTTCTTTAATGAGAGATTTTAAATTTTTTTATGATTTTATCATTAGTATCCCTGATGTCGTACCTACTTCCCTATTTTATATTTGTTTATATATTTTTGCTATGAAAGTATAGTATTTTAGTACTTGTAAGAATTTGTCAAGGTATAGCTATAAGATAGAGAGAATTACTTAAGTATTCGAGCCTATATGTAAATATTTGGTATAGTTGTGCTCGTAGTTGGCTGTATATTAAATAGAATTTTGTTTGATAATAGGTATAGTGAAAGCTTGTGTGATTTTTTCTTAACTTGCTTGTTTTATTTTAATGCTCTTTATGCTAAAACATTTGAGTTTAAAGGTGTGTATTATTTGAGTGCTTGTTTTTTGTTAGTATGATGAATTTGTTTTTCAACGATAAGTAAAGTATTTATTTAAGATAAAATTCAGAACTTAATTTTTTACCTGTGTATTATTGGCATTTTATCTCACAACTTGCTTTATTTTAATTAGTAATACCCAACGCACATACTCTCAGTGATTTTAATACGCTTTTCCAAAGGAGTGGGGCTAAAAAAATGGCATTTTTCGATATAAATATTATAATTATAATCTAGCTTTAAAAGATCGTAAAATGCCTTTAAATTTACAAATTTAACCCCGCATACTTCTTTTATATCTAAGATTTTATAAATTTGAGAATTATTTTTTTCTACTAAATGAGATGGAGCTAAAGTAGTGAATGAGCAAAAGGCACTTGCTAATACATAGCCGCTTAAATTTTCACATTTTTGTATAAGATGTTGGTGTTTTTTTAAAACACTTTTTTTGTGTAAAAATACCACTCTTGTACCTTGATAGCGTGCTGCTTGAATATTTTTCCAAAATTTATAAGCGTTTTTAGAGATATTTGCTAATTGATGTAATTGCACATTTAAAACATAATCATCCAAGAACTGATTAGGCGGTAAAATGGTATAAGTCATAGTTTTTCTTTAGCTTTATTTTTAAAATTATACTAAAAATTGACTTTTGTTTATATTTTTAATCCATAAATTTAATACAATAAGTAAAAAATATTTTAAGGAAAAGCATGAAATTTGAAACTATTAATCATGATGGTATTAAAAAACTTATGGACGTTTTTTATGCAAAAGTTAGAGTAGATAAAGATTTAGGGCCTATTTTTAATGAGAAAATTGGTACAGATGATGAGAGTTGGAAAAAACATAAAGAAAAAATAGCAAGTTTTTGGGCGGGGATGTTTTTAGCTGATCCAAGTTATAGTGGTTCACCTTTGAGAGCCCATCATGAATTACCTCCATTTCCTAGAGAATTTTTTGATATTTGGCTTAACTTATTTGATGAAAGCTTACAGGAAGTTTTTGAGAATGAGCCAAGAAGTATTATCATAGAAAGAGCTAGAATGATAGCTCAAAGATTTCAAATGATTATTTATGATCATAGATTTGCTTAAGAGTTTAAAAACTCTTAGCGGTAGTTAAATGTGTGTAAATTTTCACTATGTGAATATTGATAGCTGTATTTTCCATCAAGATATATAACCAAGCGATAATACCCTTTATGTGATCCAAATACAACTTTTCTGACCTTTGCTGTATTTACCTGTAGTGTTTTGGTATTGAAATTTTGTTTTTTGGCAAAATCTATAATAATTTTAGTTGGATCTCCTATAGATAAATGTCTTAGTATTTTATCTTGGGTTTTGATATTGATTTTATTGTTGTAAAAACCAATGGAGATAAAATTATAAATATTTCCACTAAAAAGAGGTGTTTCTATGTTTAAAGTAGTATTGCTTTCTTCTGTTTTTGAGTTTTTATTTCCTTGTTTTTGCGGTACGGTTACAGATACATCAAGTATAGGCGTGGCATTTGGACTTTTAGTTTTTATAAATGAGTAGGTATCATGCCAATTAATACTTTTGTATATATCTAGAGTAGTTTGTTCTTCAGAGCCATCAAGGTTAATATAGGTAATGGTAATATTTTTTAAAATTCTCGCATTGGAATTAAAGTTAAAATCTTGTCTTTGAAAAGGACTAAGTTTGGCAAATTCGGTGTTTTGTTGGTCTATATTATTATCAAAAGGATTATCTTTTGCGTTTAAAAGTACACAAGATAATAAAAGCAGTATAAAAAAATTAATTCTCATGCGAATTTTCTCCTTTAAGTCTTAAAAGCTGCAAGTATTCTTTTTGGGCTTGGGCATTTTTAGCTTTTAAGACTATAATATTTTTTTCTAAAATTTTTTGCTCTTCTTTAAGTGTTAATAGCACATCTAATGAAGATTTGCCAAAAAACATATTACCAAAATACATTGCAACAATAATAGCTATAAATGATAAAGCAATAGTTTTGATGAGTTGATGACGAGCTTCCTTTTTTTTGGAATGCTCATCATACTCTTTTAATAAATCACTCAGAGTTTATCTCCTAAATACTCATCACTATCAAGTTCAATTTCTAATAAGCGATTATATTTAGCAGTTCTTTCACCTCTTGCTAAAGCTCCTGTTTTGATTTGTCCTGTATTAAGCGCTACTGCAAAATCAGCTATAAAAGCATCTTCGCTTTCGCCACTTCTATGACTCATAATACATCTATAGTTATTTCTATGAGCTAATCTTACTGTTCTCATGGTTTGAGTGATTGTTCCGATTTGATTAGGTTTAATCAATACAGCATTTGCCATATTTTTCATAATACCTTCTCTTAAAATATCTTCATTGGTTACAAACAAATCATCACCTACAAGTTGAACTTTATTGCCAAGCTTTTGAGTAAGTTTAATCCAACCTTCATAATCATCTTCAGCTAAACCATCTTCGATGCTAAAAATTGGATATTTAGCACATAATTCTTCATAACGTGCGATTAAGTCTTCACTTGAGAAAACTTTACCTTCTAAGTGATATTTACCATCTTTGTAAAGTTCACTACTTGCTACATCTAGTGCAAGTTTGATTTTATTTTCATAGCCTGCTTTTTTAATACAAGTCATTAAAAGATCAAGAGGTTCTGTATTGTTTGCTAAATTTGGCGCAAAACCACCCTCATCACCTAAAGCAGTAGAGTGACCTAGATTAGCTAATTCTTTTTTTAATACTGCATAAATTTCACAAACTGATCTTAACCCTTCTTTAAAGCTTGAAAAACCAAAAGGCATAATCATAAATTCTTGAAAATCTACGCTATTGTTTGCATGTGCACCACCATTGATGATATTACACATTGGCACAGGTAATACGCTTGCATTTGCTCCACCTAGGTAGCGATATAAAGGCACGCCTAGCGCATTAGCAGCAGCGCGTGCTGTTGCCATAGAAATTCCTAAAGTTGCATTTGCTCCTAGGTTAGAGTAGTTTTTTGTCCCATCAAGCTCTAAAAGAGTATTATCTAGTTGGGTTTGATTAAATGCATCAAGTCCTATAATGTTTTCAGCTATGGTGCCATTGATATTTTCAATAGCTTTTAAAACACCTTTTCCACCAAATCTTTCATCATTATCTCTTAATTCTAAAGCTTCTTTTTTTCCTGTGCTTGCACCACTTGGAACGATAGCGCTTCCCACGCTACCATCGCTTAACATGATTTCAGCTTTAATGGTAGGATTGCCTCTGCTATCTAAAACTTCAAAAGCTCTTAAATCTTCAATAATCAACATTATTCTTCTCCTTCATCGTCTTCTTTAGCGCCCAAAATCATACTATCTATACCGATTGAGTTTTGTATAGCTTGAGTGATTTCATCCGCAATAGTTGGATTTTCTTTTAAAAAGGCTTTAGCATTTTCTCTACCTTGGCCAAGTTTAGAAGCTTTATAAGAAAACCACGCACCACTTTTATCAATGATGTCAAGTTTTACACCATAGTCTATTAACTCACCTTCACGACTTACACCCTCGCCAAACATCACATCAAATTCAGCTTGTTTAAAAGGAGGAGCTACTTTATTTTTGGCTACTTTTACTTTAACACGGTTTCCAATAGGTTCATCATTTTGTTTTAAAGTGGCTGTTTTTCTTACATCCAAACGCACTGAAGCGTAAAATTTTAATGCATTTCCACCAGTTGTTGTTTCAGGTGTACCATAGCCCATCATGCCTATTTTCATACGAATTTGGTTAATGAAAATTACAGTAGTGTTCATTTTATGGACAATACCGGTGAGTTTTCTTAAAGCTTGGCTCATTAATCTTGCTTGAAGACCTACATGCTGATCTCCCATGTCACCTTCAATTTCTGCTTTTGGAGTAAGTGCAGCAACGCTATCTACTACTATTAGATCAATAGCCCCACTTCTTGCTATAGTTTCAACGATTTCTAAAGCTTGTTCTCCAAAGTCTGGTTGAGAGATGTAAAGATTTTCTGTATCAACACCTAAATTTTTTGCATATCTTACATCTAGCGCGTGTTCAGCATCGATAAATGCACAAACTCCACCTTTTTTTTGACATTCTGCTATGATGTGTAAGGTAAGGGTGGTTTTACCTGAGCTTTCAGGTCCATAAATTTCTATAATTCTTCCTTTTGGAACCCCGCCTATACCCAAAGCTAAATCAAGCCCAACTGAGCCTGTAGGAATAGAATCAATCTTTTCAACTTCTTTATCGCCAAGTCTTAAGATAGTGCCTTTTCCAAAGGTTTTATCAAGACTTTTTAAAGCTGCATCAAGTGATTTTCTTTTATTATCATCCATGCTTGTTAATCCTTTTATAATATGTTTAAAATTGTATCAAAAAGAAATTTAATATAAGTTTTTATTTTGAATTTTGCTAAAATACTTTTTTAAATTTTTCAAGGAAAAAAATGAATAAAAAAATTAGCGTAGCACACTCTCCTGATGCTGATGATATTTTTATGTATATGGCGATTAAATTTGGTTGGGTTGGGAATGCTTATGAGTATGAAAATACAGCTTTAGATATACAAACTTTAAATGAACTTGCATTACAAAATATATACGATATTAGTGCGATATCTTTTGCACTTTATCCTTTAATAGCTAGTGAATATGCTTTGTTAAAAACTGCTGTGAGTTTTGGCGAGGGTTATGGACCAAAGCTTATTAAGAAAAAAGATAAAAAATTAAAACCAAATTTTAAAGTTGCTTTGAGTGGAGCGCACACTACTAATGCTTTGATTTTTCGTATAAAATACCCACAAGCTAGGATAATTTATAAGAATTTTTTAGAGATTGAAAAGGCTGTTTTAGAAGATGAGGTTGATGCAGGGGTGCTTATACATGAGAGTATTTTAGAATTTGATTCTAGTTTGTGTGTTGAGGCTGAACTTTGGGATATTTGGCAAGAATTAGCCAAAGATGATTTGCCTTTACCTTTGGGTGGTATGGCACTTAGAAGATCTTTACCACTTAATGATGCAATAGCGGTTGAAAAAGATTTGATTAAAGCAGTAGAAGTAGCGGATAATAATAGAAAAATTTTAGCCTCTATGCTTTTAGAGCGTAATTTAATACGCGTTGATGCGCAAAAACTTGATGTGTATTTAAATTTATACGCAAATAAAAACTCTATAAATATGAATGATAAACAATACAATGCCATAGATAAGCTTTTTGAGCTTGGATTTAATCATGGATTTTATGAGAAATTAATAAAAAGCAAAGATTATCTTATACCTAGTGAGTATGAAGAATTTAGAAATTCTTGATAGAATTTAAATTTTAAGGAGAAAATATGGAAAGTACTTTAGTAGCCTTGGGTGTACAAACTTTTAAAATCACACTTATGCTTTCTTTACCTATGCTTTTAGCAGGGCTTATCGCAGGGCTTATTATAAGTATCTTTCAAGCTGTAACGCAAATTAATGAAGCTACGCTCTCTTTTGTGCCAAAAATTTTACTTGTTGTCGTGGTGATAGTATTTTTGATGCCTTGGATGATAAGTTCTATGATAGATTTTACAACGAATATTTTAAATCAAATTCCAAGTTTTATTCGATGATTATTGATTTTTCTAAGTATTCTTCTGTGCGTATAGGTGCGAGCTTTGAAGTGCAAGTGCTTGAAGAGCCTTGTGAATTTGATGGTTTTTTAATAGGCGGGGCAAATAATCTTTTAATTTCCCCAAAGCCTAAAAAACTTGGAATTTTAGGGAAAAGTTTTGATTATATTAAAATTTTAGAGCAAAATGAAAAAGGTATGTTTTTAGAGATAGGTTCTAGTGCGAAATCTTTTAAAATGTATCATTTTGCTAAAGAAAACAACTTAAAAGGCTTTGAGTTTTTAAGAAATATACCAGGAACTTTGGGTGGTATTTTAAAAATGAATGCAGGATTAAAAGATGAGGATATTAGCAAAAACTTAATCAGTATTTGCACTTTTAATCAAGAAATTTTAAAACAAAACATCGCTTTTGCTTATAGATTTAATCCTATTAAAGAAGTGATGTTTAGCGCGAAGTTTTTTTTAGAATATGGATTTGACCCAGTTAAAGATGAGCTTTTAAAAAATGCAAGAAAAAATCAACCCAAAGGTGCTAGTTTTGGCTCTATTTTTAAAAATCCCAAAAATGATCATGCAGGAAGGTTGATAGAGGCAGTTAATCTTAAAGGTTTTAGTAAAAATGATGCGATGTTTAGCAATGAACATGCAAATTTTTTAATCAATAAAAAACACGCTAGTTTTGATGATGCTTTATTTTTGATAGAGCTTGCTAAAAAAAGAGTTTTTGAAGAATTTGGGATTATTTTAGAAGAAGAAGTGGTGATCATATAGTATTTTTAATATCTTCATAAATAATTGTAGCTATTTCTTGGACTAATTCTTGGTAAGATTTCTTTTTATCATTTGTGCTAAATTGAGTATTGATAGTAAGAATTTTATGATCTTTTAGTTTTTTTGTTTTAGCATTAAAAAGTTTGTATTCTATGTCAGCTTTGACTTCAAAATTGGAAAAAAGCAAGAAATTTTGTTGGCTTGCTTGAATGCTTTTTAAATCTAGTAAAATAATAAAATCAGCCTTTTTAAAACGATTAAATTCTAAAAACTCACTTGCATTGATGAAATTTTTATTTTTTTGTAAGATATCTTGACTATTAATATAAGTTTGATTTTCTTTTTGACTAAGCAAGGCAAAATTATTTTGCTCATTTAAAATAGCACTTAATGCTTTTAGCGTGTCTTTTGCCATGGTTTTAGCATCGATTTTTAAGTTTGAAAAATAAAAATTATATTCTTTTTCATAGCTTGGCACTAAAGCTAAGGTGTTAATGTGTGAGAGTTTATCATAATTTATATTTTGCTCAAGATTGATGATGTTAAAATCATCGTTATTTTGCAATTTGACGATTTTTTTATTCGCAAAAGAGTTAGCATAAATAGCACTTAAAAAACAAAAAAATATTAAAAAAAATCTCACTAAAAACCTTTTAATTTAAATTCATTCTTAGCAAAAGCTATAAAACTTGGAAGTTTAAAATCAGGACTATTGTAATCTAAAGCCTTTTTATCAAAATCATATAAAATTCCACCATTTTGGTTGACTAAAAAATCTCCCGCAGCTATATCCCAAGCTTTTGGGCCACCAAAACGTGGGTAAATTCCAGCTTTTGCTTCAAGTAAATATACAAATTTCAAAGCAGATGAAACCTTAATGCCTTCAAGATGATTTTGAATGAAAAAATCTTCATTATTATCATGATTTTTAGAGTAAAGGGCTATATTTTTAACTTTTTCATATTGCGCTAAGTTAAGATTTAAAATTTCATTATTTTTATAAACTTTAGTATGAATATGTGCATAATAAAATGCATGATTTTCCACATCACCTATGAGTGAAAGTATAGGGGTGTTTTTGTGGATTAATGCGATTAAAACGCAATATTCTTTATCTTTTTTAGCATAAGATTTAGTGCCATCAAGTGGATCTATAAGCCAAAAATATTCTAAATTTTTTCTTTTTTCATAAGAAAGTATATTTTCTTCAGAGCATATAGCTATATCGCTTGAAGCTAAAATCTCACTAATAGCTTCATTAGATTTTATATCAGCTAAACCTACTGGAGAATCATCATCTTTAAGCCACAAGGTATTTTTGTCTTTATATTCAAGCAATACTTTTGAGGCTTCCTTACCTGCTTTTAAGGCTAATTCTAAAAGTGTGTCTAAATTTTTCATAAAAAAAGTATAGCAGTTTTATATAAATACTTAGTAGAGTTATTTTCTACTAAGATTATTGATAAATTTAATCAAGCTAATGGCCAAAATTGCTTCAAGTAAAGCAGTAAGCACTAATCCTGAGTATATATCTTGAGTGATGATATTAGTTTGATAAGAAAGCGTAGCTACTGCGATGAGTAAGGTTAGTGGCATAGAATGGCTTAGGCCAAATAAAAAGGTATTTTTCAAACCAAGTATTTTTACAAAAGTCATAGCACAAAGTATTCTTAGTCCTATCATAAAGGCAGTTAGCGAAAAAGCTATGAGCAAAACTTGAGGGTTTAAAAGCATTTGAAGCTTAAAGCTTGAGCCTATGTAGATGAAAAATATAGGGATTAAAAAGCCATAACCAAAACTAGAAAGTTTATGCTCTAAGTCTTTTTTATGATCAAAAAAAGTAGCTATAAATGAGCCTGCTATAAAAGCTCCAAGTGCAACTTCAAGTTTAAAATAAATCATAATCGCAACTATAGCTATGAAAATTGCCATGCAAAATCTTATATCTTTTTCGTTTTGATCTTGCCAAGGCATGAGTATGGTTTTAAGCTGTGGATACCACCAAAACAGCACTTCTAAAAATTTAAATCCAAAAATACAAAGTGCTAAAAATCCCACTAAATATAATAAATTTTGAGTGAGCGAGAAAAGATCGGCTCCTTTTCCCAAAAATGCCGCAGCTATGGTAAGCAAAACTATGCTTACGACTTCAGCTAAAGTAGCTACTACCATGGATACATTAAGCCATTCACAGTTTTTACCAAAGTCTCTATAGAGTGTCGAGAGTAAACCCACACTCATAACAGGTATAATAATGACAAAAATATAAGAAATATCTATACTTTCAACTGCTAAAACACTAAAAGCATATAAAAGTATGATGTAGATAAAAGCTTTATTAAGTAAGCTTCTTTCAGTGTTTAAAAAGGTTTTAAGATTAATTTCCATGCCTGCTATAAACATAAGATAATAAAATCCTGCATTAGCTAAAAGCTTAAAATTCTCACTTTCTCCTATGAAACCCAAAAATCCTATAAAAGAGCCAAGCATGATTTCAGTGGCTGAAAGTGGGAGTTTTAAAAATTTAGCAATATAAGGTGAAGTTAGCAAACATCCCGCTACGACTAATAAAATTTTTAAATCCGTAGCAGCTTGAGCATCAATGGCATGAGCTAGCAAAGCTAAATCCCATTTGTCTTAGTTTTTGTATGTCTTTGCTAGGTTCTTCGCCTTTAGTTGTAAGATAATCACCCACTACTATAGCACTAGCTCCTGCATCAAAAATTTCATATTGTCTTTCTTTTAGCACTACTTCTCTACCACCTGCTACCATGATATGTGCATTTGGTAAGTCTTTTTTGGTATCTTTGATGATATTTAACGCCTCATCAGTATTTAATAAATCTTGTTTGAGTTTTAAATTTTCATTTGGTATGAAAAAATTAATAGGCGAGGAAAAAGGATCAAGCTCTTTTAAACTTGCTCTAAAACTTTTTCTATCAGCTTCGCTTTCTCCAAGACCATAAATTCCACCACAGCAAAGCATTAAACCTGCTTCTTTAGCATAAAGATTAGTTTGAAATCTTTGCTCCCAAGTATGTGTAGAGCAAATGTTTGGAAAAAATTCTTTGGAAGTTTCTAGATTGTGATTGTAAGAAAAAATTCCTGCTTTTTTTAATTCTTTGAGTTGTTCTAAATTTGCTATACCATTACAAGCTATAAGTAAAAGCCCTTCTACTTCTTTTTGCACTGCATGAGCTACTTTGCACACATACTCAAGTTTTTCATCATCAAGCCCAGCTCCTGCTGTGACCAAGCAAAAACCCAAAGCTTCATTTTTCTTAGCTATTTTGGCTTCTAAGATGATTTGGTTTATATCTTTTCTTTTGTATTTATTGATATTGGTTTTTACATGAGCGCTTTGAGTGCAGTATTTGCAGTCCTCCCCGCACCCTCCACTTGCTATATTAGATATAGCACAAAGCATGATTTGCATTAAATTTCCTTTTTGATTTTGCATTTTAAGCACTCTAAAAATATACCTTTTTTAAGTTCTTTGATGATCAAAGTTTCACCACATTCGCTACATTTTTCTTCACTTGGTTTGTATTTGCTTATATAGTTGCATTTTGGATAAGCGCTGCAACCATAAAATTTACCACGCTTAGAAAAACGCTCCACGATCTCGCCTTCTTGGCAGCTTGGACATTTTACGCCTATGGTATTGAGTTTTTTCTCATTTTTTTCTTCATTTTGTGTTTCTTGTTTTAAATTTCTTGAGTATTTGCATTTTGGAAAATTTAAACAAGCTATAAATTCTCCATATCTTCCTTTTCTTATAGCAAGTTCACCACCACAATCAGGGCAGGCTTCATCTAATTTTGTAAAAGTTTTTTGGCTTTTTATATTTTTTTTACCTTCATCAATTTTTCTCATAAAAGGAAAATAAAACTCTCTTAAAACTTCTTGCCAGTCCATTTTACCTTCTGCAATGATGTCAAGTTTATCTTCCATTTTAGAAGTAAAATCACTATCTACTATATCACTAAAGTTTTGCTCTAAAACTTCTGTCACAACAAAGGCTATTTCATTAGGTATGATTTGCTTTTTATCTATATGCACATATTCTCTTGCACTAAGTAAAGAGATGGTTGGAGCATAAGTAGAAGGGCGTCCTATACCAAGATTTTCTAACTTTTTAACAAGTCCAGCTTCAGAGTATCTTGAAGGTGGCTCGGTAAAATGTGAGCTTAATTCTATATTTTGGATATTTAATGTATCTTTTAGTTTTAAATTAGGTAAAATTTTATCTTTGTCCATATCTCCATATACTTTATAATGCCCATCAAATAAAATTTTTCTACCACTTATTTTAAAACTTGCTTCATTTGATTTTGCATAGACATTTTGAGTTTGAGAGATGGCAGGATTCATCTGTGAAGCTAGGAAGCGATTATATATTAAAGTATATAATCTTGCTTCATCTTTTTCTAAAAATTCACTTGCAAGCTTTGGAGTAAAGCTAAGATTGGTCGGTCTTATAGCTTCGTGTGCTTCTTGAGCGCCTTTGCTTTTGGTGGTGTAAATATTTGCCTTGCTTGGCAAGTATTCTTTACCAAAATCATTTTTGATGAGTTTTCTTACTTCTTCTAAGGCTTCTTTTGCGATGTTTAAGCTATCAGTTCTCATATAAGTGATTACACCCATAATACCTTGATGGGTTTTTACGCCCTCATAAAGTTTTTGGGCAATCATCATGGTTTTTTTAGGGTTAAAACCTAGGCGATTGCTCGCACTTTGTTGTAGGGTTGAGGTCATAAAAGGTGCTTGTGGAGCTATTTTTCTATCTTTGCTTTCTATATCTTTTATTTTAAAGTTAGCATTTTTACAAGCTTCAAAGATGAGTTTGGCTCTATCTTCATTAGTTAGACTTAGTTTTTCTATCTTTTGATTTTGAAACTCAACTAATTCAGCTTGCAAGTCTTTTTCAAAAATCATATCTATACTAAAGTATTTCAAAGGAACAAAAGCTTTGATTTCTCTTTCTCTATCGACGATGATTTTTAAAGCTGCACTTTGCACACGTCCTGCGCTTAGGCCTTTTTGAATTTTTTGATTGAGTAAAGGACTTAATTTATAGCCTACTATGCGATCAAGCAAGCGTCTGGTTTGTTGAGCATTGACGCTATTTACATTTAAGGATCTTGGATTTTTTAAAGCATTTTCTATAGCACTTTTAGTAATCTCATGAAAAACTATGCGTGGCAGGGAATTTTCATCTTTATTAATAGCTTTAGCTATATGATAAGCTATGGCTTCACCCTCACGATCCTCATCGGTTGCAAGGTAGATGGTTTTGGCTTTTTTAGCTTTTTCTTTAAGTTCTTTTACTAAGCTTGAATGATCATTTGAAATTCTATATTCTGGTTTAAAATTTTCATCTTCTATTTTTATACCAAAGCTAGTTTTAGGTAAATCTCTAATATGTCCTTTAGAGGCTATTACTTCATAGTCTTTGCCTAGAAAATTACCTATGGTTTTAGCTTTAGCAGGTGATTCTACTATGATTAAATTTTTCATTATTTTCCTTGTGAGGATTAAAATTAGTAAAAGTGTATAAAAAAAAGTTAAATTTTTTGCTTAGAAAAGAAGAAAAGCCCACCAAAAGGTGAGCTTAGGAAATCGTAAATTAACTACTGAAGTAATCTTAATACATTTTGAGAAGCCGCATTTGCTTGAGCCATAGCGTAAGATCCACTTTGAGCTAGGATGTTAGCTTTAGAGTAGTTTGCGCTTTCGCTTGCAAAATCAACATCTCTAATTTGTGATTCAGCAGCTTTAACATTAACTTGAGTTACGCTAATGTTGTTAATAGTTGATGTAATTTGATTTTGTGTAGCACCGATATTTGCTCTAATGGTGTCAAGATTTGCTATAGCAGTATCAGCTATATCCATAACAGCCATTGCGCCTTGAAGTGTAGTCACACCGGCTGATTGTTTACTTCCAGCTAAAGCAGCCGTTGTCATAGCGTTAAAGCCCATAGCAGAAGCAATGTCAGCTGAAATTTGACCCTTAACTGACTCTAAGTTTACTGTAGCTTCAGCTGTTGTTGCACCAGAACCTATACCAAGTACAGATACTTTCGTTCCTGAAATGATAATATCGCTACCATCGTTTTTAACTAAAGAAAGTCTTCCATAGTTTACAGAAGCTACAACACCGCTTAAAGAAGTTCCTAAACCACCATCAAGAACGATGCCTCTACCATCAGCTGAATTTAAAACTAATTGGCCATTTACTATAGAAGCTTCAACACCAGTTGTATCTTTTTTAGCATTAATTGCTGAAACTAAAGCCCCATCTTTATCGCCATCTTTTACTTCCACTTTACCAATAACAACACCGTTTATTTTAAAATCTTCTCCTGTTGTTCCTGCTTTTATGGTCCCACTTGATATGGTTTGAACATGTGCTGTAGCTCTAACTCCTGTAATGTCTGAAGATTTGTTAATCTCAGCTGCTAAAGCACCAAGCCCAGTTCCAGCACTATAAGAAATAGCAACAGCTTGAACTTTAAAATCATTAACACCATCATAATTTTTAATTGTAAAACCTGTAGTACTATCGGCTGTTATTCTCGCGCCTGTTTCAAAACGCGTTTGACCAATTTTTCCTGAATTGGTTGCACCTATGGTTGCATTTACAGTTTGATTTGCTTTATCGCCTATTTGAAATTGTGCATTGGAAAAAGAACCACTTAAAAGTTGCTTGCCATTATAGGTAGTGGTGTTTGCTATGTTATCAAGCTCTTCCATGAGTTTATTAATTTCACCTTGAATCATAGCTCTTGTTTTTGCTGTTTGACCATCTTGAGCAGCTTGAGTAGCTTTTACCTTAATAGTGTCAAGTATTTTTAATTGTTCATCCATAGCTTTATCAGCTATTTGAAGCATACTGTTTGCATCATTTGCATTGTTAATAGCTTGACCTAAAGAGTTAGCTTGGGTTTTTAAGCTATCTGCTATGGCTAGACCAGAAGCATCATCAGCTGCAGAATTTATTCTCAAACCTGAACTAAGTCTTGCTAAAGAGCTATCTAATGCTCTTGAATTTAACCCTGCATTTACTTGAGCATTTAAAGATGCTACATTTGTGTTAATACGAAATCCCATTTTAAATCCTTTTAAATATATTCGACACCCTCATGCTGTCGTTTAAACTATATCGGAGATGAAAAAAAAAGTTTTATATTTTTATATGAAAATATTTTTATATTTTTTGGAACAGTATTTGCTTTTAGTAAGTTAAGCAATATTTTGAAAGGATTTAAAATGGGTTTTAGAATAAACACCAATATAGGTGCAATGAATGCACATGCAAATTCAGTAATCACAGCTAGAGAATTAGATAAATCTCTAGGAAGACTTAGTTCAGGTTTGAGAATAAATTCTGCAGCTGATGATGCTTCTGGTATGGCTATAGCGGATTCTTTGAGAAATCAAGCAGCTTCTTTAGGTCAAGCTATTAACAATGGTAACGATGCTATAGGTATTTTACAAACAGCTGATAAAGCTATGGATGAACAATTAAAAATACTTGACACTATTAAGGTAAAAGCTACTCAAGCTGCCCAAGATGGTCAAACTACAAAAACTAGAACGATGATACAAAATGAAATCAATCGTTTGATGGAAGAGCTTGATAATATAGCAAATACTACAGCTTTTAATGGTAAACAGCTTTTAAGTGGGAATTTTGTAAATCAAGAATTTCAAATCGGTGCTCAGTCTAATCAAACTGTCCATGCGACCATAGGACCAACTCAATCAGGAAAAATAGGTCATACACGTTTTGAAACAGGTGTAAGGGTAACTGCATCAGGCACTTCTAATTTGGTTTTAAAATCATATGATGGGGTTAATGACTATAAATTTCAATCAGTAGTAATTTCTACTAGTGTTGGAACTGGACTTGGTGCCTTAGCAGATGAGATTAATAAAGTAGCTGATAAAACTGGTGTTAGAGCAACTGCTGTGGTTCAAACTATATCAAGCGGGGCTTTGCCTGCTGGTAAAACTGGGGCAGATTTTTCTATTAATGGTGTTGTTATCGGACAGGTTGATGTTAAACCAGGAGATAAAGATGGGGCTTTGGTGGCTGCAATTAATGCTAAAAAAGATACAACTGGTGTTGAAGCTTCTGTAGTGGATGGTAAACTCATTTTAAATTCAGCTGATGGTAGAGGTATTGAATTAGGTGGTTCTTTGGGAACTTCTTTAAGCGGTGTTGTAGCTTCTGTAAATTATGGAAGATTATCTTTGGTTAAAAACGATGGTAGAGATATTTTAGTTTCCGGAGGTTCTACAATAGGTTTTGGTCAAAATGGTTCTTCTGCAGCACAGGCTACTGTAAATTTAGAATCAGTAAAAGGTCAAATTTCGGCTGATATAGCTTCTGCTATGGGCTTTAATGCTATGAGTACTGCTGAAAATATAACTACTCCAAAAAGCGCTGGTGTAACTACTCTTAGGGGTGCTATGGCTGTAATGGATTTGGCTGATAGTGCTATTACTACACTTGATAATATTAGAGCTGATATTGGTGCGGTGCAAAATCAAATCACAGCTACGATTAATAATATCAGTGTAACTCAAGTAAATATTAAATCAGCTGAATCAACCATAAGAGATGTTGACTTTGCTGCTGAGAGTGCAAATTTTTCTAAATATAATATTCTAGCTCAAAGTGGATCTTATGCTATGAGCCAGGCAAATGCTGTACAACAAAATGTATTAAAACTTTTACAGTAGTTAAAGCCCTTTTAAAGGGCTTTAAAATTAACTTTTTTTATTGCTTCGTTTTGTATAGTTAAAAAACTAATAAAATTTTCAAGCCACTCTTTATTTGCTTTTAGCCATTCTATATTTTTTAAGGATTTTTCTTCTTCTGTATTGATAGATTTAGCATAAATAATAGCTAGATTGCTTTCAAGATGAAAAAATAATGGTTCAAATAATTCACTTTTAATAAAAGAATTTTTATAAACTTTTATTTTAAAAGAATCGATTTTTTTAATTAGTGAAAGGATGTTTTTGCTTGATTTGCTTTCAAGAATTTTATTGATTTGAGACAAAAGATTGTTTCCTTGTTGTAGGTATTTTGATAGAATATTTAATTGTTTATTGATAGTAAAATGCATTTTTATGATATGTTTTTCCAGTTTTTTTTGATTTTTTATTGGAAAAATAAAGCGAGGTTTTTCTTTTTTTAAGAATTCTTCACAAACTTTTTTAAAGGTAATTTCTAATGCTCCTTCTATCCTAGCTCCACCTTCTGTGGCATTATAGGTTGTAATGTTGATTTTTTTGACTAACTCTATATCTCTTTGAAAGGTTTTTCTAAAAATATCCCAACACATATT
>NZ_JBMJAR010000017.1:0-27312 GCF_049221845.1 Campylobacter sp. GB48 | reverse complement strand
AAGACAAAAAGTCTTAGCTTTTTAAAACCCTTTCGTTAAAAAAGGAAATGAAATTATATCAATAAAAGCTTAAAGTTTTATTAAATAGATTAGACATGTGGGAATTTGTTTAAAAAAAGAGGGGTGCTTGATAAAAAATGGAAGAAGCACTGAAAAGAATAGAGAAAGAGGGATAGATGTGTATTATGATATGTAATATATAGGTTTGATATTGAAAGTTTGGAGGATATATACTTAGAGTTTAGCAAAAAAAGATTGGGATATTGGTTGATAGTATATGATAGTATAATAACAAAAAAGAGCAAGCTAAAAGCTTATTAAAACCTTTAGTGTAAAAATTATTTTTGTATTATTAAGTATTATAATAGTATATAAAATCAACAATCACGAAATACTTGAAAAAGGATTAATAAAACTTATTAATCCTTAATAAATATACATATAAAATAAATATTAATCAATAATCTAACAATTCAACATTAACATGCTTGTTATCATCGCTAAGCTGTACTCTATAATATAAACTTAACTCTTCCATACCATTTCCATTAACAATAGTTTTATATTTATCTTTTAGTTCTCGTCCTAATAAATTTTTTACTAAATTAGAAGGTGCTTTTATCTCATCAGGTGTATTTGGGAAATTTGCCTTAATGTCTACTTGGCAATGTTTGTATTTATATTTAACATTTTCTTCTTGAGTTCTGAAATTTAAAAAATCAACTTTGACATTTTTCAAATATTCTTTATATTTATTTGCTAATTCATTTGTATTTGCACCAAAATTTCCAACTCCAGTAAGATTTAAACTTTCTACATAGATACTTTCAAATTCTTCCTTAGTTAATTCTTCTAAAAGTTTTAATGCTACCTTATCATCACATTTTGGTGTTGTATCATAACAAGCACTAAAGAAAAAAACAAACATTATGCTAATTAATATTTTTATTATTTTCATTAAAACTCCTTATTTGTTCTATAGCATTTAAAATTTTATGATTATATTTATTATTTTCGCCAATAAAAATTTTTAAGAATTCAATTCCAAAATGAGATGGGAAAATAAAATAACAAGAATTTTTATTATAAGAAAAATTCTTGGTTAATGTTTTAATACCTATTGAAATTTCATTTTTATTTGTTGATGCTTCTCCAATAGCTACTTCAAATAAATCATCTTTAAAAATAATATCAAAAGGATATTTTTCACTTTCCATAAAAGGCTTTATGTTTTCAGCATTCACACATTATCCTTTGCTAAAATTTCATCAAGAATATTATTAATTTTTTCTATATTTTGATTTCTAAGACTTACTCCAACCATAAACAAATCAGCTATCCACAGTCCATGACCTCCATAGTAAAAGAATATATATAATAAACCTATTAAAGGATCATAAGGATTCATATTTAAGAAAAATGAAACAACGATAGCTATTATTGTAAATATAAGTCTAAATAAACCAATTTTAAAATGCCCTATAGCAAATCTAGCAACACCTAATGCACCAAATATAAAATTATAAAGCCAAAAAACCTTTGTTGGATTTAAAATTTTTGTATTTGATAATTTAAACGCAACTTCATTTAATTGTGTATTATTTAGTTTTTCAAACTTCAGTTTTAATTCTTCATTAGAAATTTTAGGTTTTTCAAATTTTATGTACCAATTTGTAAACCAATGATATTTTCTTGGAAGTTTACTTTCTATTGAATAATACAAATCTAAACCAACCATTTTAATCCTTTTTATTTTAATTTTCATAATTTGATTTTGAATTATTTCACAACGTAACTTAATATATATTTAATATTTCAATTATTTTATTATTTTTTATCGAATATTTCAATTGTTTTTAATAAAGAAAAAACTTTATACAATTTATTTTTTGTAATTTAAGGATATAGACTTGAAGAAAACAAAGCGAGATATGGCATATGAATTAGATATTGATGTTAGTACTTTATATAATTGGAGAAAATATAAACCAAATTTATATCGCATAGTAATGCTTGGTTTTAAATATGATAGTCTTTTAGAATATCATAAAAAAACATATGAAGATTTACTGAACATTGAAAACGAAATTTTAGAAGAAATAGAAAAATTTAAATAGACACTTAAATTATTAACATAATTTATTTTCAATGATTGAAATTCTTAATTATCTATATTTTATTACGCAACAAAATAAGTCTTTGTTATTTATTTTTTAATAAATTCACACTTAATAAAACAATAAAACTAAAAATTAAAAGTATAAGACTATAAATATGAGCTGTAGCAAAATCTAAATTTTCCATACTTTCATATATAGCAATACTAGCTACTTTTGTTTCTCCGCTTAAAGAACCACCTATCATTAATACTATACCAAACTCACCTATAGTATGTGCAAAACTTATTACCAAAGCACTGA
Source organism: Campylobacter sp. GB48 (assembly GCF_049221845.1). Classification (NCBI taxonomy): domain Bacteria; kingdom Pseudomonadati; phylum Campylobacterota; class Epsilonproteobacteria; order Campylobacterales; family Campylobacteraceae; genus Campylobacter; species Campylobacter sp. GB48. The sequence goes on along the minus strand of NZ_JBMJAR010000017.1, from coordinate 24,892 downwards.
GTATAGCTGGTTTAATACTAGGTAAGATTACTTTTAAAAGCGTAATGAAAGAATTTTTTCCCAAAGAAAAACTAGCTTCTATAATATTTTTAGAAATCATAGACATTGCATTATATAAAGGATTAAACATAAAAGGTAAAGAATAAATACAACTTGCTATCACCAAACCTTCAAAGGTAAAAGCTAAGGTGATATTAAAGTGTTTTTCTAAAAATTCTCCAAAAAAAGAGTATTTTGAAAATAAAATCAATAAGTAAAAACCAACAACAGATGGTGGTAAAACTAAAGGTAAGGTTATTATAGTTTCTAGAATTTTTTTTGCTCTAAATTGCTTAAAAGTAAAAACCCAAGCAAGAGGTACGCAAAAACAAAACAAAATTATACAAGTAATAATAGAAAGCTTTATGGAAACCAAAAAAGGTGTCCAATCTATACTTAATAATAATTGCATCATTATTAAAACTTTCTCAAGTCAAAAAAGACTTGAGATTATTTTCCTAAATTTGGCTCCATTTCTATAATTTTCCAAGGAAGTCCTTGAGTATTTAACTCATCCATAAAAGGTTTAGCATCGAATTCTTCCATGTTAAACACACCTTTTCCTTGCCAAATTCCTTTAGCAATTAGCTTTGTTCCTATCATTGCAGGAACTCCGGTAGTATAACTCACAGCTTGTGCTCCGGTTTCTTTAAAGCATTCTTCGTGATTACAAACATTATAAATATAAACTTGTCTATCTTTTCCATTCTTTACACCGCGAATCACACAACCTATATTAGTATAGCCTTTGGTGCGAGGGCCTAAACCAGCAGGATCAGGAAGCAAAGTTTTTAAAAATTCTATTGGTATTATTTCTTTGCCTTGATGCATAACAGGCTTAATACCTAGCATACCAACATTTTCGAGACATTTCATATGAGTTAAATAGCTTTGCCCAAAAGTCATAAAAAATCTTATTCTTTTTAAACCTTTGATATTTTTTACTAAGCTTTCAAGCTCCTCATGATAAAGTAAATAACTATCCTTTACCCCTACTTCAGGATAATCCCACTCCATTTTTATTTCCATAGGTTCAGTTTCTATCCATCTACCATTTTCCCAGTAACGACCTTTAGCAGAAACCTCTCTTAAGTTAATTTCAGGGTTAAAATTAGTTGCAAAGGCATAGCCATGATCTCCAGCATTACAATCTAATATATCTATATAATGAATTTCATCAAACAAATTTTGCTGTGCATAAGCGCAAAATACATTAGTAACACCTGGATCAAATCCACTGCCTAAAAGTCCTAAAATTCCTGCTTGTTTAAACTTATCATTTCTTGCCCATTGTTCTTTATATTCAAATTTAGCCAAATCAGGATGTTCATAATTTGCAGTATCTACATAATGGATATTAGTTTGAATACACGCATCCATTAAAGTAAGATCTTGATAAGGTAAAGCTACATTTAGTAAAATTTCAGCTCCTGTTTTTTTGATAAGTTCTACAACAGCAGCAGTGTCGTCTGCATCTATTTGCTCAGTTTGAATTTCTACACCTAAACACTCTTTTATAAAAGCTGCTATTTCATCACATTTACTTTTAGTTCTACTTGCTAGGGTTATTTTACTAAAGACATCACTATTCATTGCACATTTTACAGTCGCAACACGGCTTACACCACCTGCACCTATAATCAAAAGATTTTTCATCATTTTTCCTTAAATTTTTTAGAAAATTGTAACAAAAAAACTTTATAAAGCATTGAAATAAAAAAACAAAAAATAATTTTTATAATGTTTTTTTAAACCAAAACAAGTAAAATGATAGTTTTTAAATTTTTTAAGGACACTTATGAATTTACAAAGTGTGGAACTTTCTTATCCTATTGTTATTACTTTTATCACCTATGCATTTTTAATGCTTTTTATAGGTTTTTATTTTTACAAAAAAAATCAAAACAGTAAAGATTATTTTGTTGGTAATGCTTCCATGGGGCCTGTAATATCTGCCTTAAGTGCAGGTGCTTCTGATATGAGTAGTTGGCTTTTAATGGCTTTTCCTGGTGCTTTATATGCAGCTGGATTAGGGCAAATTTATATAGCCATAGGCTTAAGTTTTGGTATGTTTTTAAACTGGACCTTTGTTGCTAAAAGATTAAAGATTTTTTCTCAAATAGCTAAAGAATGTATTACAATTCCTGATTTTTTTGAAAGCCGTTTTCATGATGATAAGCATATTTTAAGAAGCATTTGTGCAATAGTTATTTTAGTATTTTTTACTATTTACATTAGCGCTGGATTAGTAAGTGGTGCTAAGCTTTTTGAAAGCGTATTTAATTTACCTTATATTTTTGCTTTAAGCATTGGATTTTTAGTTATTGTTTTATACACTTTTTTAGGTGGTTATAAAGCCGTATGCTGGACTGATATGATTCAAGGACTTTTAATGATGAGCTCATTAATCATCATTCCTTTTGTGATGATTTTTGAACTTGGTGGCTTTGGTGAAGCCTTTTCTACTATAAATGATGTAAAACCTCAAGCCTTTGGTTTAGACGGTGGTGGTTGGCTAATCGTGGTATCAACCCTAGCATGGGGACTTGGTTATTTTGGCCAACCTCACATTTTAATCCGCTTTATTTCTATAAAAAATGTAAAAGAAATTCCTACTGCAACTTTTATAGGTATAACTTGGATGGTAATTTCTTTATTTGGTGCTGCTATGATAGGATTTTTAGGTATTGCTTATATAGCCAAATTTAATCTTACTTTAAATGACCCTGAGAGAATATTTATTGTAATGTCTCAAGTGCTTTTTAATCCTTGGGTTGCAGGAATTTTACTCAGTGCAATTTTAGCAGCTATAATGAGTACTGCGAGTTCTCAACTACTAGTATGCGCTTCTAGCTTGGTGCAAGATTTTTATACACAAATCTTAAAAAGAAAAACAAATGATAAAAATATTACTTTATTATCACGTCTAGGTGTTTTAGCTGTTGCATGTGTAGCTTTTATACTTTCACTTGATACTCAAAGTCAAATTTTAAGTATAGTTTCTTACGCTTGGGCTGGTTTTGGTGCTAGTTTTGGAAGTGTTATTTTATTTTCTTTATTTTATAAAAATATGAGCAAAGAAGGTGCTATAGCTGGAATGGTTAGCGGGGCTTTAACTGTTATATTTTACAAACATTTTGGCTCAAATTTTATAGCAATTTATGAAATCATCCCTGGATTTTTAGTTGCGAGTTGTTTTATTGTGATTTTTAGTATAATTTTTAAAGCAAAAAAATATACAATAAAACACTATGAAAAAATGTTAAAAGAAATTTAAATGTTTAAATCCTTTTTTTATTCAAAAAAATGGGCATTGTGGGCTTATTTGGGTTTGTTTTTTTTGCTAGCTTCTTTACTCGCTCAAACTTCCATTAATGTTGCAATAAATGAATGGTATAAAGAATTTTATGATGTTTTACAAGATGCAAAAAATCACAGCATAGATGACTTTTATCATTTTATTAAGCAATTTTTATATTTAGCATTGCCTTATGTATTAATCGCTACTATCACACAATATTTTGGAAGTATTTATGCCTTTAAATGGCGTGAGGCTATGACTTTTGATTATATTAAATTTTGGCAAAAAAAAGATGACAATATAGAAGGTAGCTCACAAAGAATTCAAGAAGATATTTATAATTTTTCAAAAATCATAGAAAGCTTAGGATTGGCTTTTGTTAAGGCAATTATGACTTTAATTGCTTTTGTGCCAATTTTATGGATGTTAAGTGCACACGTTAATTTACCTATTTTAAAAGACATTAATGGCTCTTTAGTATGGATTGCATTTTTAGTTTCTTTGGGAGGTCTTGTTATATCATGGTTTGTTGGCATTAAATTACCTGGTCTTGAATATAATAATCAAAAAGCCGAAGCTGCTTTTAGAAAAGAACTTGTTTTTGCTGAAGATGATAGAAAAAATTATGCGAGCGATGAAAGTATTTTAAGTTTATTTACTGGACTTAAAATCAATTATAAAAGATTATTTTTGCATTATGGGTATTTTAATATATGGCTTTATTTATTTGAGCAAATCATGGTTATAGTGCCTTTTTTAATCATAGCTCCAAGCTTGTTTTTAGGACTTATACAACTTGGAATTATCATACAAGTTGGCAATGCTTTCGATCAAGTTAGATCTTCATTTAGTATTTTTATCACTAATTGGACAACTATCACACAATTGCGTAGCATTTATAAACGCTTAGATGAATTTGAAAAAAATATTGAATATAGAAAACATTAAATTAATTTAAAATATGTCATTTATTTTAAGCTAATTTTATAGTTTTGATTTGATATAATTTTGCAAAAATTTTATTATAAGGAGTTTTTTTGGACCCCAGTCAATCTTTAGACTTAAATCAAACATTACCTGCTGTTACCTCAATTGATGTAGGCTATTCTACTTTTATGATTCTTGTTGCATTAGCTTTAGTGCTTTTAAATGGATTTTTTGTTTTATCTGAATTTGCCATTGTCAAAGTTCGCAGATCAAAACTTGAAGAAATGGTAAAAGAAAAAAAACGTAATGCTAAAAAAGCCTTAGAAGTTACCTCTAAACTTGACACTTATCTAAGTGCATGTCAGCTTGGTATCACATTAAGCTCTCTTGCTCTTGGTTGGATAGGCGAACCCGCTATTGCTAAAATTCTTGAAGTGCCTTTGGCAAATTTAGGCTTAGCTCCAGCATTAATTCATACCATAGCATTTGTTATTGCTTTTGCTATTATTACATTATTACATGTTGTATTAGGTGAATTAGTTCCAAAAAGCGTTGCCATAGCTATTGCAGATAAAGCTGTTTTATGGATTGCAAGACCTTTGCATTTGTTTTGGCTACTTTTCTTACCTTTTATCAAAACATTTGACTTTTTAGCTGCAATTTCTTTAAAAGCTATAGGCATTAAACCCGCTAAAGAACATGAATTAAGCCACTCTGAAGAAGAAATTAAATTTATTGCAAGTGAAAGTCAAAAAGGTGGAATACTGGATGAGTTTGAAACTGAAATCATACGCAATGCTGTTGATTTTTCAGATACAGTAGCAAAAGAAATCATGACACCTAGAAAAGATATGATATGTCTTAACAAACAAAGAAGCTATGAAGAAAATATGCAAATAGTTTGTCAGTACAAACATACACGCTTTCCGTATATAGATGGATCTAAAGATATCATTTTGGGTATGGTGCACATTAGAGACATCATGCAAAATGAACTTAGTAAAGATAAGAAAAATTTAGATGATTTTCTAATCAAAATGATCTTAGTTCCAGAAAATATCAGCATATCCAAAGTACTTTTCATGATGAATAAAGAACAAGTACACACAGCATTAGTAGTAGATGAATATGGTGGGACAGCCGGTCTTTTAACCATGGAAGATATTATGGAGGAAATCGTTGGAGATATTAACGATGAACATGATGATTCTAGTCCACATTTTAAAAAACTTGCAGAAAATATCTATGAATTTCAAGGAAGATATGAAATTAGTGAAGTGGAAGAAATGCTTAATATATGCTTTAATGAAGAGCTAGAACAAGTCACTATAGGTGGATATGTTTTCAATCTCTTGGGACGCTTACCGGTGGTTGGAGATAGAATAGAAGATGAATTCTGCTACTATGAAGTCAAAAAGATGGATGGCAATAGTATAGAACGTATTAAAGTTGTACGCAAAAATACTGATGAAGAAGAGTGATAAACTCTTCTTTTTGCTCTCATACAACCCTCGCAATCTTATTGATTCTAACCACAAGGAAAATATATATAATTACAAGATAAAATTAATCAGTTTATACAAGAATGCAAAAGCATTATGGTATCTTCTTTAAATTTAAATAATCAAAAATAGTATACTCATATACGCCCATTATAAAAATTAAAAATAACTTTTATATTTACACTTTGAAGGAGTAAAATACAATAATAAAAACATAGAAATTACGTTTATAGAAGATGAAAAAGATTGCATGTCAATCTTTGCAAGAAAAAGACTTAAATTTAGAACGAATGTATAGAAATAACAAGAGATAATCAACTCTTTGAGCAAGTATTAAATGCTTATGAAAATAAAAACAATAAAGAAGTGATTCAAGTCATTAAGAATACACAACATTTTCATTTATTTCAACTTATACTGAAAAATGGAAGATATGTTAAAGGTTTTGAAAAAGCATATGAAATTAATGAATGAGTAATTAATTTAATTAATTTAAAAGGACATAAATAATTCAAGATGAGCAATAAGCTCATCTTGATAGATTAACCGTTTCTTTTTTTGATAATTTCTTCAGAAACATTTTTTGGAACTTCATCATAGTGATCAAATTCCATAGAGTAAGTAGCACGACCTTGAGTTTGACTTCTAAGATCAGTTGAATAACCAAACATTTCAGCTAAAGGACAAAATGCTGTAATAATTTTATTACCACCTCTTTCATCCATTGAATTTACTTGACCACGGCGTTTATTTAAATCACCAATAACATCACCCATGTATTCTTCTGGAGTTTCAACTTCAACTTTCATCATAGGTTCTAAGATTACCGCACCTGCTTTTCTAGCACCTTCTTTAAAGCCCATAGAAGCTGCAAGTTTAAATGCCATTTCAGAAGAATCCACTTCGTGATAGCTTCCATCATAAACAGTTACTTTAACATCTTCAACAGGATATCCTGCTAAAACACCATTTTGCAATGCTTCTTGAACACCTTTATCAACTGCTGGAATATATTCTTTTGGAATTACCCCACCTTTGATATCATTTACAAACTCATAACCACTACCTGGCTCAAGTGGCTCAAGTCTTAAGAATACATGACCATACTGACCACGACCACCTGATTGTTTAGCGTATTTATACTCTTGCTCAACTGTTTTTCTAATAGTTTCACGGTAAGCAACTTGAGGTTGACCAACTTCTGCTTCAACTTTAAACTCACGAAGCATTCTATCAACGATAATTTCTAAGTGAAGTTCACCCATACCTGAGATGATAGTTTGACCGCTTTCTTCATCTGTAGAAACTCTAAAGCTTGGATCTTCTTGAGCTAATTTATTTAAAGCAATAGACATTTTTTCTTGATCTGCTTTTGTTTTAGGCTCAACAGCAACTGAAATAACAGGATCTGGAAAGTCCATTCTCTCTAGAATAACTTTATCTTTTTCACTTGCTAAAGTATCACCAGTTAGAGTGTCTTTAAGACCAACAACCGCTCCGATTTCTCCTGCGTATAAAGTTTTAATCTCTTCTCTTTTATTAGAGTGCATTTTCAAAAGACGGCCAATTCTTTCTTTTTTATCTTTTGTTGAGTTGTATGCATAAGAACCGCTTTCTAAACTTCCTCTATATACACGAACGAAAGTTAATTGCCCAACAAAAGGGTCAGTCATAATTTTAAATGCAAGACCTGCAAATTCACCATCATCAGTTGATTTTACAGAAACTTCTGTACCATCTTCATATTCACCTTTGATATTAGCAACTTCATCAGGAGCTGGTAAATAAGCAACAACAGCATCAAGCAATGGTTGAACACCTTTATTTTTAAAAGCTGTACCACAAAGCATAGGAACCATAGAAAGGCTTAAACACCCTGCTTTAATACCTGCTTTGATTTCTTCTTGAGTAAGTTCTTCACCGCCTAGATATTTTTCCATTAATTCATCGCTTGTTTCAGAAACCGCTTCTATCATTTTTGTACGATATTCTTCAGCTTTTTCTTTAAGCTCAGCTGGAATTTCTTTTTCTACATAATCAGTTGGCTTATTTTCATCTTCCCATACTAAAGCTTTCATAGTGATAAGATCAATCACACCTTTGAAATTATCTTCAGCACCAATTGGAATTTGAAGTGGAACTGGGTTACCTTTTAAGCGATTTTTAATTTGCTCTTCTACATTAAAGAAATTTGCACCGATTCTATCCATTTTATTTACAAAAACAATTCTTGGAACGCCATATTTATTAGCTTGTCTCCAAACAGTTTCTGATTGTGGTTGAACTCCACCTACTGAACAAAATACCGCAACAGCACCATCTAAAACACGCATTGACCTTTCAACTTCGATTGTAAAGTCAACGTGGCCTGGAGTGTCTATAAGGTTAATTTGGTGATTTTTCCAAAAACAAGTTGTAGCAGCAGAAGTAATTGTAATACCTCTTTCTTTTTCTTGCTCCATCCAGTCCATTGTAGCTGCACCATCATGAACCTCACCAATTTTATGACTCATACCTGTAAAGAAAAGAATTCTCTCACTAGTAGTTGTTTTACCAGCATCAATGTGAGCTGCGATACCTATATTTCTAACTCTTTTTAAAGGAGTACTTCTTGACATGCTTTACTCCTCTTACCAGCGATAATGAGCAAATGCTTTGTTAGCTTCTGCCATTTTGTAAGTATCTTCTTTCTTCTTGAATGAAGCACCTTTACTATTAGCTGCATCTAATAATTCAGCTGCTAATTTTTCAATCATAGTTCTTTCACTTCTTTTTCTAGCAAAAGAAATAATCCATCTTATAGCTAAAGCTTGTTGTCTAGCTGGGCGTACCTCTACTGGAACTTGATAAGTAGCACCACCAACACGACGAGATTTAACTTCTAATAAAGGCTTGATATTTTCAATAGCATCATTAAAAATTTCTATGCCTTTTTTTTCTCCGCCTTTTTTATCGATAGCTTCTAAAGCACCATACATAATAGTCGTAGCCGTGCTTTTTTTACCATCATACATTAAAGAATTAATGAATTTTGTGATTACTTTGTTTCCATAAATCGGATCTGGCAAGACTTCTCTTACCGGAGCTTTTCTTCTTCTCATAATTTTCCTTCAAATTTATAATTTTACTCAAACAAAATCAAATCTAACGGATTTGTCTGCAATCTTATTACTTAGCTGCTGCTTTAGGGCGTTTTGCACCATATTTAGAACGAGAAACAGTTCTTTTTGCAACACCTGCAGTATCTAAGGCACCACGAACAATGTGATACTTAACACCTGGTAAGTCTTTTACCCTACCACCACGCACTAAAACAATGCTGTGTTCTTGTAGGTTGTGACCTTCACCACCGATATAACTAATAACTTCAAAGCCACTTGTAAGTCTTACTTTGGCAACTTTTCTTAACGCTGAGTTTGGTTTTTTAGGAGTTGTTGTATAAACCCTAGTACAAACTCCCCTTCTTTGTGGGCAATTTTTAAGCGCTGGTGATTTAGATTTTTCTAAAACTTTTTTGCGCTCTTTTCTAACCAATTGATTTATGGTTGGCACAGTAATTCCTTTCATTAATAAAATAATAAACTTTGGATAATATCTAAATTTTACTTATAAAATTATAAACTATTAAGGTTTTCTTGGAGTTTTTCTAAAAACAAATAAATGTGATAAGCATCATTGCTAGCATGATTAACATTAATACTAAAAGGAATGAGAAATTTTTTATTTTCTTTTATAATCTTTCCACTTGTTATAATAGGAAAGAAATATTGCTCTTTTTTGGCAAGCATAAAGAAAAACTCTTAAAAGTTATCCAAGGAATAGTAAAAATATTAAAAAAATTATCTATAGGTTCTTTTAAAAACATACTTTTATTGCTTTTTGATAATTGTTTATCCTCTTCATATAAAGATAAAAAATCATTTAAATTTTCTTTATAGAAAGTCCAAAGAACAGAAAAAGTTTTAGAGTCCTTATGAAAAATAGTATAAGAAGGATGGATAACATCATAACATATCAGCTGTTTGTTTTGATCTAAACTAAATTTAAAATTATCAAAAGCATTTATACTTTTACTAATAGTGTGGATAAAACAAGAATAGAATTCATAATTATTGTTTTTAATAAAATAATAAAAAGAACTAATATCTAATTTAACAGTAATTTCAAACGAGCAAGGGATATTTTGAGTATAAAAGTTAAAATGTTCTTTTCTTTTATATTGTTCTAAATCAATTATTTTAAACATAAAATACTTTAAAAATCCTAGCAAAATTGCTAGGATTGAAAATTAATTTTGTTGCTTAAGCTTTAAATTTTGATCTCCATAAAGACCTGTACCAACAGGAATCATACGACCTAAGATTACATTTTCTTTTAGATCTTCAAGATAATCAAATTTACCTGCAATACTTGCTTCTGTTAAAACTTTTGTTGTTTCTTGGAATGAAGCAGCTGAAATCACACTATCACTTCCAATAGCTGCTCTTGTAACCCCAAGCAATACAGGCTCAGCTACAGCGGGTTCGCCACCGTATTTTAAAATTCTTTCATTTTCTTCTCTGAATTTTCTTCTTGAAACCAAATCACCAACAATAAAGTTTGTATGGCCACTATCAACAATTTTTACTTGTCTTAGCATTTGTGATACGATGATTTCAATATGCTTATCAGAAATCACAACGCCTTGACCACGATAAACTTGCTGAATTTCAGAGATAAGATAATAATGCAATGCTTTTTCACCTAAAATTCTAAGCACATCATGACTTGAAATAACTCCATCGGTTAATTTTTCACCCGCATGGATAAATTCACCATCTCTTACTTGAATGCGTTTTGATTTATCTATCAAATACTCTGCACTACTTCCATCTTCTGCTTGGATAATGATTCTTTCTTTTGATCTTAAAGGTTTATCAAATCTAACAACCCCATCAATCTCAGCCACAACAGCGGTATTTTTTGGCTTTCTTGCTTCAAACAATTCAGATACCCTTGGAAGACCTCCGGTAATATCTTTTGACTTAGCCGCTGCCTTTGGAGTTTTAGCTAGGATATCAGCTTGTTTAACCTTATCACCATCATTTACATAAATAACAGTTTTTGGCTCTAGTTGATAACGCACTACCTTATCATTTTCACCTATAATTAACAATGCAGGACGCACTCCACTTGGTAAATACTCATTAATAACAAGCGATCTTTTACCCGTTGCTTCATCAATTTGCTCATCAGCACTATAACCTGATTCAATATCCTCAAAGTTAATTGCACCTGCAACTTCTGCAATTACAGTATTGTTATATGCATCCCATTCAGCAATGATAGTTTTATCTTCTTTGCTTGATTTTGCTATGATGGCTTTAGGATTATCCACAAAAGCGCTATCGTCAAATTCAATCACAGATTCTCTTGGTATATAATGTCTTTTTGCTTCTCTATCATTTTCATCAGCAATAACAACAAATACACCTTTTTCTTTAACTATATCGCCTTTTTTTAGATTTCTAATTCTATCTAAACCGTCCCCTTTAAGCATATAAAACTTCAAAGTACCTTTTGCGCCAGCTATAATATTTTGAGTGATAGGATCACCATCTTTTACTAGCAATTCACTCGCATAAGGGATACGGTTTGGTATATTCCAACCCTCTTTGATTACTTCTACAATACTTTCATTTTCAGCTACTTCAGCACCATCGCTATATGGAATATATAATTTACCTTCAATATTACCACTTACACCCGCAAGTTCATTAGCTTTTGCTAAGTCATATTTTCTTAATATAAATTTAGCTTCATTGTTTTTTGCTTTAACGCTAACCACCACATCTTCATACGCATGTTCAATATGGATAGTTCCTTTAAATGGAGCTTTGATTTTTGGCTCAACAAGTAAAATAGCAGCATTGCGATGATTAGCCACTATAGTTTTACCTTGTCTATCTTCATAGGTATTAAGATTATAAAATCTTACAAAACCTTCTTTGTGTGCTACTACTTGGCGATCTTGTAAATCTGTACTAGCAGTACCACCACTGTGGAAAGTTCTTAGTGTAAGCTGCGTTCCTGGCTCACCGATTGATTGAGCAGATATAATACCTACAGCCTCACCTGGTTTAACTAATTTTCCTTCACCCAGATTAATACCATAGCATTTAGAACAAACTCCTTTTTTAGCTTTACAAGTAATAGGAGTTCTAATGCTTACACTCTTTACTCCACTTTCAACAATAATTCTAGCTTTTTCCTCATCTACTAAAGTACCTTCTGAGAATAAAATCTCATTAGTAATAGAATCAATAATATTTTCAGCTAAAACTCTTCCTAAAATTCTTTCTTCTAAGGTTTCGATTACAACACCATCTGCGGTAATTTCATTAATCTCAACACCCTCATGTGCGCCACAATCTTCCATTGTAACTTTTACATTTTGAGCTACATCGATAAGTTTTCTTGTCAAATAACCTGCATTTGCTGTTTTTAAGGCTGTATCTGCAAGACCTTTTCTAGCACCGTGAGTTGAAATGAAATATTCAAGAACGTTTAATCCTTCACGGAAGTTTGAAATAATCGGTGTTTCAATAATAGAGCCATCAGGTTTAGCCATAAGACCCCTCATCGCAGCAAGCTGTGAAATTTGAGCTGCTGAACCCCTAGCACCAGAATCTGCCATCATATAAATAGAGTTAAACCCTTCCTTGTCTTTTTTAATTAATTCCATCATATCTTTTGATAAGACATTATTAGTGCTTTTCCAAATATCAATAATCTTATTATATCTTTCGCCTGAAGTAATCAAACCTAAATTATATGAATTTTGGATTTCTCTTACTTGTTTTTTAGCTTCTTCTATACTTTTTTGCTTTTGATCAGGCACAATAATATCAGCAATTGAAATAGAAATACCCGCTTTTGTTGCATATTCAAAACCAAGATCTTTTAATTTATCTAAAAAGCTAGCACTTACTTCAAGGCCACCTTCTTTATAAACATAATCAACCAAAGCTGCAATATCTTTTTTCTTCATGACTTTATTCCACATATTTTCAGGAACAAAATCAGGTAAGATAGACTTAATAATTAATCTTCCCGCAGTCGTAGTGATTTTTCTACCATCAACCACACTTCTAATACTTGCATGAATATCTAAAGATTTTGCTTCTAGGGCAATCATAACCTCTTCAATACCTGTGCAAATTTTATGCTCACCCTTAGCACCATCTTTTTCTAAAGATAGATAATAAATCCCCAAAACCATATCTTGAGAAGGCACAGTCACAGAACGGCCACTTGCTGGAAGCAAGATATTCATAGATGAGAGCATTAATACTTTACACTCAGCTATTGCTTCTTGCGATAAAGGCACATGCACAGCCATTTGGTCCCCATCAAAGTCAGCATTAAACGCCGCACATACTAATGGATGAAGTTGAATTGCTTTACCCTCTACAAGAACCGGATGGAAAGCTTGAATAGAAAGCTTATGTAAAGTTGGAGCACGGTTAAGCATTACAGGATGACCTTTAACAACCTCTTCTAAACACTCCCAAACTTCGTTGGTTTTATTTTCTATCATTTTTTTAGCTTGTTTTACAGTGGTAGCATAACCTTTTTCTTCAAGTTTAGCTAATAAGTGTGGCTTAAATAATTCTAAAGCCATTTTTTTAGGTAAACCACATTGATCCATTCTAAGTTTTGGTCCAACAACAATAACACTACGACCTGAAAAATCCACCCTTTTACCAAGTAGATTTTGTCTAAAACGACCCTGTTTTCCTTTGATGATTTCACTTAAAGATTTTAATGGACGTTTATTTGCACCTTTAACCGCATTTGCTCTTCTACCATTATCAAATAAAGCATCAACTGCTTCTTGTAGCATTCTTTTTTCATTTCTAATGATAATTTCAGGCGCATCAAGTTCCATAAGTCTTTTTAAACGTGTATTTCTATTAATAACTCTTCTGTATAAATCATTCACATCAGAAACTGCAAATTTTCCACCATCTAAAGCTACTAAAGGTCTTAAATCAGGTGGTAATACAGGTAAATTTGTAATCATCATCCACTCAGGACGATTAGGTACCACTTCATCAATATTTGTATTGCTATTTAAATTACTATTTAAGAAATTTTCCACCACTTTTAAACGTTTAATGATAGTTTTTTTCTTTGCTTCTGAATTAGTTGCTGCAATATCTTCTTTTAGTTTATTTAAAAGCTCGACAAGATCTAAATTTGCTAGTAAATCTCTAACAACTTCACCGCCCATTCTAGCTTTAAATCCACTACTTTCATAGCGCTGCATTAAATTTAAATACTGCTCTTCATTTAATACATCACAAAATTCAACTTTTTTAGTATTTTCGTTATCATAGTAAGCATCACCTGGATTTTCTACTATATATGCTTCATAATACAATACGCGTTCTAAGTCTTTCATCTTTACACCAAGCAAAGTACCGATACGACTTGGCAAAGAATTTACATACCAAATATGAGCCACCGGAGTAACTAATTCAATATGCCCCATTCTTGAACGACGTACTTTAGAACTAGTAACTTCAACACCACATTTTTCACACTTAATGCCCTTAAAACGCATTTTTTTATACTTACCACAAAGACACTCATAATCTCTTACTGGTCCAAAAATTTTAGCACAAAAAAGCCCGTCTCTTTCAGGCTTTAAGGTTCTATAATTAATCGTTTCTGGTTTTTTTACTTCCCCATAAGACCATGATTTGATTTTTTCAGGACTTGCAAGTCTTAATTGAAAAGCTTCAAAGTCTCTAGGTCTGCCATCTTCTTTTATTTCGATAGGTTTAAATTTACTCATTATTCTCATCCTTATCAAAAATCTCAACATCTAAAGCAAGAGATTTTAATTCATTTGTAAGTACAAAGAATGTTTCTGGAATACCTGTTGCTGGAACATTCTCACCTTTTGTTAAAGCTTTATAAGCACTAAATCTACCTTCAACATCATCAGATTTTATGGTTAACATTTCCCTTAAAGTATGAGCTGCTCCATAAGCTTCAAGAGCCCAAACCTCCATCTCACCAAATCTTTGTCCACCAAATAAAGCCTTACCACCAACTGGTTGTTGTGTTACAAGACTATAAGGTCCAGTACTTCTTGCGTGAACTTTTTCATCTACTAAGTGGTGTAATTTAAGCATATACATACATCCAACATGTACACGCTCTGCCATTTTTTCACCAGTTCTTCCATCATAAAGTTCGCATTTTCCATCCATAGCTATTTTAGCCATTTCAAAAAGCTTACCAAATTCTTCAACCGTTACACCCTCAAATACAGGAGTAGCAAATTTTACTCCTTTAGCCCAATCTCTAGCATAAGAAATAAGTTGCTCATCATTTAAAGTTTGCACAAATTTCTTTTCTAGTTCAAGTCTAGACACACTACAAATTTCAAGAATTTTTTCGCGTAATTCTTTTACAAAATCTTTTTGTTTTCTATCAAAAATTTCTTGAATTTGATCACCTAGTCTCATACCAACAATCCCTAAGTGACTTTCAAGAATTTGTCCTATATTCATACGGCTTGGAACCCCTAGAGGATTTAAAGCTATATCAATAGGTCTTCCATCAGGTAAATATGGCATATCAACTTCTGGAACGATATTAGATACAATACCTTTATTTCCATGGCGTCCTGCCATTTTATCCCCAACTTTTAATTTTCTCTTAGTCGCGATGTACACTTTAACAAGTTTTACTACCCCACTTGGTAAAATATCATCTTTTTCTAAAATTTCTAATTTTTCATCATGCTCTGTTTTAAGTTTTTTCTTCTCATTTTGGAAGTGATTTTTTAAATCATCGTATTCTTTTTGCACTTCTTTAGAATAAGCTTTAACTAAAGAATTTAATGCAAAACGATTGATTTTTTCTAATTCTGTAATTTCTACTTTAGAGCCTTTTTTATATTTAATACCATTTATTTCTTCATCTGAATTTAAAGGCGACTTAGAAAGCAAAGAACATACTCTTAAAGTTTCTTCTCTATCCATCATTAAAAGTCTATCGTGATGTTCTTTTTCAAGGTTTAATTTTTCATCATCATAAGCTTTTATAGCACGTGCATCTTTTTCATAACCTTTTTTAGTAAAGATTTTCACATCTACAACAACACCTTCTAATGAAGCAGTTGCATATAAAGATTTATTTACAACATGTCCTGCTTTTTCACCAAAAATAGCTCTTAATAATCTTTCTTCAGGTGTAGGTTTTACCTCTCCCTTAGGTGAAACCTTACCCACCAAAATCATACCAGGTTTAATATGGGTTCCTATTTTAGCAATACCACTTTCATCAAGATGTGCTAAATCCTCTTCTTTTACATTTGGAATATCTTTTGTAATTTCTTCTACACCATCTTTAAGTTCTCTAGCCTCTACTTCTTTTTCATAAATATGAACACTAGTAAAAGTATCTTCACGCAAAATTTTCTCACTAATTACAATAGCATCTTCATAGTTATACCCATGCCATGGCATAAATGCGATTAAAGCATTTTTACCAATAGCAAGTTCGCCTTGATCCATACTTGGACCATCAGCAATGATTTGACCTGCTTGAACAAATTCACCTTTTTTTACAATTGGATGTTGAATAAAAGTTGTATTTTGGTTAGTTCTTAGATTTTTTTCCATTTTGTAATGATCAATAAATGGTCCATTTTCATCTTCACCCAAAATGAAAATATTTTTATTATCAACCTTTTCTACAATCCCTGCTCTTTTAGCTTTAATAGCTTCCCAAGCATCACGCGCAATGATTTTTTCCATACCAGTACCTACTATAGGTGCTTGCGCAGTTAGTAAAGGCACTGCTTGACGTTGCATGTTTGAACCCATCAAAGCTCTGTTTGCATCATCATGCTCTAAGAATGGAATCAAAGATGCTGCAACCCCTACTATCATACCTGAACAAAGGTCAATCAAATGCACTTCTTCTCTTCTTGCTAAGATTGTTTCACCATCTTGTCTTGCTTCAACAAATTCTTCAACAATATTACCTTTTTCATCAATTTTAGTTGAAGCTGCTGCTATCACTAAACCTTCTTCTTGCGTAGCGGTTAAATAAACGATCTCGTTGCTTACTTTACCATTTTCTACCTTCTTATAAGGTGCTTCAACAAAACCCAAATCATTTACTTTAGCATAAGTTGAAAGTGTATTAATCAAACCGATATTTTGACCTTCTGGGGTTTCAACAGGACAAATTCTTCCATAATGTGTTGCATGGACATCACGCACCTCAAATCCTGCTCTTTCTTTTACTAAACCACCCTCACCAAGTGCAGATAAACGACGTTTGTGAGTTACTTCACTCAATGGGTTTGTTTGATCCATAAATTGAGATAATTGACCACCGGTAAAAAATTCCATAATTGTTACAGTAATTGTTTTAGGATTGATTAAATCATAAGGCATTACTTTATCAATATCTGCATTTAAAGCCGTAAATTTATCTCTAATAGATTTTTGCATTTTAGCAAGACCTACATGAAGTTCATTCGCTAAAAGCTCACCGATTGATCTAATACGACGATTACCCAAGTGATCTCTATCATCGATATGACCTCTACCGTTTTTTACTTTAATTAAATATTTTGCAGTTTTTACTATGTCTTCATTAGTTAAAACTGTAACATATTCAGGCGTATCTAAACCTAATTTATGGTTCATTTTCATACGACCAACTTTTGTTAGGTCATATCTTTCAGGATTAAAAAATAAATCATTTACAAAAGCTTTTGCAGCATCTTTTACTACAGGCTCACCTGGTCTCATCACTTTATAAATTCTAATAGCTGCTAAATCATTTTCATCTTCTATATTTTCTGTTTGTTTTAATAGCTTTAAAGTTTCATTATCTTGAATAAAAGAATTAATGATAGCAGCATCTACTCCATTAGCTAAATCGTTTGCAATATCAAACTGTTTTTCATCTTTAATTTTTGCTAGTTTTCCTTCATCTAATAGTGTTAAAGAATCATATAAAACTTCACCGGTTTCTTTATTAATGATAGGATTAGCTAAATATCTATTTGCTAAAATTTCAACTGGATATTCAACCCATTTAACACCGTCTTTTACAAGCTGTTCTGCCTTTTTCTTTGTCATTCTTTTACCAGCTTGATGAATTACATTACCTTTTTCATCTTTTAAGTCATATTCAACTCTATCTAAAAAGTCATTCGGATTAAATTCAGTTAAGAATTTATCTTTTTTTACATGAATAGTTTGTATAGGGTAGAATAATTTTATAATATCTTGTTTTTTATAACCAAGTGCTCTAAATAAAATTGTAATAGGCACTTTTCTTCTTTTATTGATACGTACATAAAGTACATCTTTAGCATCATATTCAAAATAAAGCCAAGAACCACGATCTGGTATAATTTGAGCTGTATATACTAATTTATTTGCAACAGTAGAACTTTCTTCTTCTTTGAAGATAACACCTGGACTTCTATGAAGTTGATTAACTACAACCCTTTCTACTCCATTGATAATAAAAGAAATTCTATCTGTCATTAAAGGAATTTCTCTAATATAAATTTCTTGTTCTTTAATATCTTTTATACCAATTTTTTCACCCGTTTTTTCATCTTTTTCATGTAAAGTTAAACGGATTTTCATTTTTAAATTTACAGAATAAGTCAAACCTCTTTCCATACACTCTCTAATGGTATATTTAGGCTTACCTACTTCACTACTTACATATTCTAAACTTAATCTATTTTGCGGATCATGGATTGGAAAGATAGATTTAAATACTTTTTCAATTCCGCTTTCTGAATTTTTTGCATCTAAATTTAAAAAATAATCAAAACTCTTTTTTTGTAATTGTAATAAATTTGGAATGTCTATTTGTTGTGGAACATTCGAGAAGTCTATTCTTAAACGATTTCCTGATTGTGAATTTAACATATTATTATACCCCATGGTAAAAGTATTGAAAGAAAGAATCCTTAATTAAAGGAAAACAAGAAAGGATATACAATCCTTTCTTTTAAAAAACAAAAAATTATTTAAGCTCAACCTTAGCGCCAGCTTCTTCAAGTTGTTTTTTAGCTTCTTCAGCTTCAGCTTTGCTAACACCTTCTTTAAGAACTGATGGAGTTTGCTCAACTGCGTCTTTTGCTTCTTTTAATCCAAGACCAGTTAAAGCACGAACAACTTTAATTACATTGATTTTTTTATCACCACCATCTTGTAATACGATATCAAATTCAGTTTTTTCTTCAGCAACACCGCCAGCAGCACTTGCAACAGCAGCACCTGCAACCATAACTGGAGCAGCAGAAACACCAAATTTTTCTTCAAATTCTTTTACTAATTCTGAAAGCTCAAGAACACTTAGGTTAGAAATAAATTCTAATACATCTTCTTTAGTAATTGCCATTTTTTATCCTTTTTATAATTTTATTCAGCTTCTTTTTTTTCTTTTAATGCATTTAATCCAATTGTGAAATTGGTGATTGGTGCATTCCAAACTTGCAAAAGCATAGCAAGTAATTCATTGCGAGAAGGCATTTTAGCTAAAGCTTTAACTTTATCCACAGAAGCAACTTCGCCTTCGATAAATGCAGTTTTGATCTCAAATGCTTGATTAGCTTCGCTAAATTTATCAGCAACTTTTGAAACATTTAATTGGTCTTCACCCCAAAGATAAATATTAGTATCTTTAAGTTCCATTCCATCTTTGCCGGCATTTTTAAGAGCAATACTTGCTAAAGTATTTTTAATAATTTGAACTTTAACATCCATTTCTCTCGCATTATTTCTTAACTCTTCAAGTTTTTTAGTGTTTAAACCCTTATAGTTACAAACTACAACAGCTTCACTAGCCTTAAAACCTTCTTCAAGTTTAGAAACAAGTTCAACTTTTTGGTTTTTAGTCATCTTTACTCCTTTCCGACCGGTGATTTCAAGCAGAGCAGAAAATCTAATTAAGTCCTAGGACCTCGGCTATCTCCAATCTAAGATAAAAATTAGATAAAATAAAAGTTATTATCTTATCTAATTTTTATTAATGAGAGTAAAACTCTCATTAATTTTATTTTGTATCAAGTAATTCTTGAGTATCGAGAGAAAGAGAAGGGCTCATAGTTAAAGAAAGACTAGCATTTTTAATATATCTTCCTTTTGCAGCAGCTGGTTTGTGTTTATTAATAGCTTTTACAAATGCTGTCATATTTTCTTTTAATTGCTCTTGAGTAAAGCTAACTTTACCTAAACCTGCATGGATATTTCCTTGTTTATCAACACGGAAGTTAACTTGACCATTTTTAGCATTATTCACAGCTTGTGCAACATCCATTGTCACAGTACCTGTTTTAGGATTTGGCATCAAACCTTTAGGTCCTAAAATACGACCTACTTTACCAACTAAACCCATCAAATTTGGAGTAGCAATTAAAACATCAAAATTCATATTTCCTTTTTGAATTTCTTCTACTAAATCATCACTACCAACTATATCAGCACCTGCATTTTTTGCCTCATCAGCTTTTGCATCTTTTGCTATAACAGCAACACGCACTTTTTTACCTGTACCACAAGGTAAAACTACACTGCCTCTTACCATTTGATCTGCATGTCTTGGATCAACATTTAATTTTAAAGCAATTTCAACTGTTTCATCAAATTTAGCAGAAGCAAGAGTTTTAACTGTACTTATTGCTTCATCTATTAAGTAATTTTTATTTGAATCAATTTTTTTTAATAATTCTGTAAATCTTTTAGTATTTTTAGACATTAATTTTTCTCCGCATTTTATATAAAGTGCTACCGCCTTTTTAAACTCTCTTGGCGGTAAAGAGTATTAATCTACGATTTCAACACCCATAGAACGAGCAGAACCCATAATAATCTTAGCAGCTTGCTCTCTATCTTTTGTGTTCATATCAGCTATTTTTTTATCAACAATTTCTAAAACTTGTGCTTTAGTTAATTTACCTACTTTGTTTTTTAAAGGATTGTCCGCACCTTTAGAAATACCTGCAGCTTTTTTGATTAAATCTGTAGCTGGTGGTTGTTTTGTGATAAATGTAAAGCTTTTATCTGCATAAACAGTAATAACAACTGGAATATTAAAACCAGCCATATCTTTTGTTCTTTCATTAAATGCTTTACAAAATTCCATAATATTAACACCTTGTTGACCCAAAGCAGGACCAACTGGAGGTGATGGATTAGCCTTAGTAGCAGCTATTTGTAATTTTATTTCTCCTACGACTTTTTTAGCCATAACCTTTCTCCTTTACTTGCTATATTATCAAACTATTTTTTCAACTTGAGAGTATAAGATCTCTACTGGAGTTGATCTACCAAATATTGAAACATTTAGCTTTAAAACTCCTCTAACCATATCATATTCCTCTACAATACCAACAAAGTTTGCAAAAGGACCTTCGGTTATTCTTACACTTTCTTCTTTATCAAATGAAATTTTAGGTTTAGGTGCTGCTTTATTTTTCACCTTTTCTAAAATAAGATTGATATCTTTTTCACTTAACGGGGTTGGTTTTTTACTTTCCCCTATAAAACGACCAACTTTTGGCAAAGATTGAATTTTATGCCAAAGTTCTGTTGATAAGTCAATATTGGCAAATACATAGCCTGAATATAAACTTCTTTCGCTTATTTTTTCTTTACCATTTTTAAATTCGATCACATCTTCAGTTGGAACAATCACTTCTAGTAATTGCTCTTGAATTCCATGATCTCTAACTAAATTTTCTATGGCTCTTTTCACAGCCATTTCACTACCTGCATAAGTTTGAATTGCATACCATTTATGATTCATTCTTTTATCCTATAATCTTAGATAATGAAAATGACATAATCAAGTCAACCAATGCTAAAAATAATGAAACAACAGTAACAACTACAAAAACTGTAATATAAGCATTCCTAACTTGCTCTTTCAAAGGCCAAATAACTTTTGATAATTCAGCTTTTGACAATTTAAAATAAGTTATTAGTTTTTCCATATTTTACCTTATTTTGTGGCAGGGCAAGAGGGATTCGAACCCCCAACCATCGGATTTGGAATCCGGTGCTCTACCGTTGGAGCTATTGCCCTAAGGGCTTTTATATAAAAAGCCTTAACTTTTTAATTTAACTTCTTTATGAACTGTATGTTTTTTTAATCTTGGGCAATATTTTTTTAATTCTAATTTTTCAGTTGTATTTTTACTATTTTTAAAAGTACTGTAATTAATATCACCGCACTCTTCACATTTCAAGCCAATTTTAATTCTCATTTTTATTCCTTAAAAAGCGAGATAAAATCTCGCTTATGATTATTTAATAATTTTAGATACAACACCTGAACCAACAGTACGGCCACCTTCACGGATAGCAAAACGAGTACCTTCTTCAAGTGCAACTGGCGCAATAAGACTTACAGTAATTCTAACATTCTCACCTGGCATAACCATTTCAACGCCTTCTGCAAGTTGGATAGAACCAGTAACATCTGTTGTTCTTACATAGAACTGTGGTCTATAGTTATTAAAGAATGGAGTGTGACGACCACCTTCATCTTTATTTAAAATATAAACTTCTGCTTCAAAGTCAGTATGCGGAGTAATTGATTTTGGTTTAGCAAGAACCATACCACGAAGAACATCTTCTTTTTTAGTACCACGTAGAAGAACACCTACGTTATCACCTGCTTCACCTTGATCCATTTCTTTTCTAAACATTTCAACACCAGTTACTGTAGTGCTTTGTGTTTCTCTAATACCAACGATTTCAATAGTGTCACCAACTTTAACAACACCTTTTTCAATTCTACCGGTAACAACTGTACCACGACCTGAAATTGAGAATACGTCTTCGATTGGCATTAAGAAATCTTTATCTGTATCACGAGCTGGAGTTGGGATATACTCATCAACTGCTGCCATAAGATCTAGGATTTTTTTAGACCATTCACCATCTTGTCCAGCTTTTGCTTCTTCAAGAGCTTGTAAAGCAGAACCTGAAATAATTGGAGTGTCATCTCCTGGGAAGTCATAAGAACTTAATAGTTCTCTAATTTCCATTTCAACTAATTCTAACAATTCAGCATCATCAACCATATCAGCTTTGTTCATGAAAACAACGATATATGGTACACCTACTTGACGAGAGAGTAAGATGTGCTCTCTAGTTTGTGGCATTGGGCCATCTGCAGCAGAAACAACAAGAATAGCACCGTCCATTTGAGCAGCACCAGTAATCATATTTTTAACATAGTCAGCGTGACCTGGGCAGTCTACGTGAGCATAGTGACGATTTTCTGTTTCATACTCAATGTGAGAAGTTGCAATAGTAATACCACGCTCTTTTTCTTCAGGAGCATTGTCGATATTATCATAATCTTTAAGCTCAGCCAAACCTCTTCTTGAAAGAACAGCAGAGATAGCAGCTGTTAAAGTAGTTTTACCGTGGTCAACGTGACCAATAGTACCAATATTTACGTGAGGCTTATTACGTGAAAATTTTTCTTTAGCCATCTTTTTCCTCCATATAAAATTTACAAACAAATACTAATTTATGTTTTATAATCTTTTGAAATCAATGGAGCTCATAGCGGGACTTGAACCCGCGACCTCTCCCTTACCAAGGGAGTGCTCTACCTCTGAGCCATACGAGCGCTCAGAAAAATTAAAAACATAAATTATAAAATTTTGGAAATTTGAAACTGCTAGAAATTCTGAATTTAAAAACAGCTCCCAGTTTCACTCTACCAAAATTAGGTTGGAGCGGGAAACGGGACTCGAACCCGCGACCCTCAGCTTGGAAGGCTGATGCTCTAGCCAACTGAGCTACTCCCGCAAAGCAATGGTGGTGAGTCGTGGATTCGAACCACGGAAGGCGAAAGCCAGCAGATTTACAGTCTGCCCTCGTTGGCCACTTGAGTAACTCACCATGAATAAAAATGCTTTTTATTTCTGGTCAAACACTGCTATTAACAATGGAGCTGGTTAAGGGACTTGAACCCCCGACCTGCTGCTTACAAGGCAGCTGCTCTACCAACTGAGCTAAACCAGCAAAAAATAAAGTTGAATTATAATGTAATTTTGAATTAATGTCAAGTGTTTTAAATAATTTTGTATAATTTTTTAAAAAATAAAGGATTAAATATGAAAATTTTATTTTCACCTAGTGAAAGCAAAAACAAAACAAACACGCAAACTTGTATAAATGAAAACTCTTTTGTTTTTAGTAATTTATATAGCAAAAGACTAGAAGTGCTTACAAAATATAAAAATCATATAAAACAATGCAGCGAAGGAGAACTTGAAAAGTTTTTTGGTGTAAAAGATAAAAATGAAATGCAGGAATTAACTCAAAATATTATAACAAAAGACACAATTAAAGCTATCCAAAGATACAATGGAGTTGCTTTTGATTATTTAGACTATGAAAATTTAAGCGAGGTTTCAAGAGAATACATAGACGAGAATGTTTTGATTTTTTCTAATCTTTTTGGTCCTATTTTAGCAAAAGATTTAATACCTTATTATAAATTAAAGCAAGGAGAGAAAATCAAAGATTTTAATATAGAAAAATTTTATAAAGATAATTTTTCTGATGAAGTTGATAAATTTTTAGAAAATGAATTGATAATTGATCTTAGAGCTAAATTTTATGAAAAATTTTATACTATTAAAAGGCCTTTTTTAACTCTCACTTTTTTAAAAAAATCCAAAAGTTTAAGTCATTTTGCAAAAGCTTATAGGGGTAAAATGTTAAGAATGTTAGCAAGTAAAAATATACATAGTAAAGAAGCTTTGCTTGAAAACTTACCTAATGAATTAAAAATAAAAGAAATAAAAATACAAGGATTAAAAGAAGAGGTAATTTTAGATATAGTAAGCTAAGCCTTTTGGCTTAGCTTTTATAATTAGAATTTGTATAGAGCTTCAAGTCTGATGTATTGATCATCACTGTCATGAACACCAGCTGTATTAAAGTCTTCAGTTAAGTAAGAATAGAAGCCACTAAATGTAAGTTTTGGGCTGTATTTGTAAGATACTCTTGCGATGTATTCGTTTTTATCTGTATCAGCAATACCTCTACCATAT
>NZ_JBMJAR010000016.1:0-34293 GCF_049221845.1 Campylobacter sp. GB48 | reverse complement strand
AAAACTAATGAGTATTATATAAAGCTTGATGCAGCTAGAGCATTACATCAATACAAATACGATGATGATCATAGAATGAAATTATATTTAAGTGGTGGGGTGTATTTTTAAAAATTTAAAACTTTAAAATATAAACTATAACTTTGCTATAATTATATTTTGTATTTTAGAGGTATAAATGAATAAAATTTTATTATTAGCTGATGGAGTTTATGCGAAGGATTTTTTAAAGAAAATTCATAGCAATAAAACCTTTAAAGAGTCCTTGAGTGTTGTTTATTATAATGATGAAAGCGTAGATTTAAGCTTAGAGAATGAACAAATTTCTTTTTACAAGTTTGATCCTACGAGTTTGATTAAATTAGAAAATTTGCTAAAGGAAAATTTCCATCAAGCTATCATTTATATGCAAGAAGAAGCTGATATGCTAGCTTGCTATAAAAATTTAAGAAAATTACATTCAAGATTAAATATAGTTATCATGGATTTATGGAATAGTCAAATTGATGATAATTTTTGTGAAGTGATTAATATTTATGATACTTTAAGCACAAGATTAACAGGTTGTTTGGATAATATGCCATCAACTGCTCAATTTATAGGACTTGGGCAAGGTGAGATTATGGAGGTTAGAATTCCTGCAGGATCAAGCTTTGCATATAGGCATATAAGTTCTATTAGTCAAAAACGTTTCAAAATTGTAATGGTTTATAGAAATAATGAATTTATCCTAGCAAGACCTGGGCTTATTTTGATGCCAAATGATAGTATTTTAATCGTAGGCGATCCTAAAGTTTTACAAAGTGTTTTTACTAATGTTAAAACAAGCTTAGGACGCTTCCCATCGCCTTTTGGTGATAATATACTTTGTATTATAGATATGAAAAAAATGAGTGAGTTTGCTATAGAAAAGCTTATTTTTGCAAGCTTGCTTTTGCATATAAGGATTAATAGTAAAAAACTTTATTTTAAAGTGATTAATCCCACTTTAACTCCTATGTATTATAAACTTAAAGCCTTGCATAAAAATAGTACCGAAGTGATATTTGACTATGAAAGTACAAATATAAAAAATATCAAACCTTTTGTGGAAAATACTAGCATAGGTTTGCTAGTGGTGGAAGATTATCTTTTTGAAAAAGAAAAAAGTTTTCTTTTTACTTTAAAAATTCCTGTGTTAAAAGCTGGTAAAGGGGACTTTGCTGACTTGAAATCATCAGTAGTTTTAAGCTCAAATTTTGAAGATGTAGAGGGTATTGCTTCTATTATGCTTGATTTAAATAAGCAAATTCAACTAGGACTTGCTTTGTATTATTATGCTTTAAAATTAAACAAAGCCGAAATTTTTGAATATCATCAATATTTTGAAAGCCTTTCAAAGCTTCACGATGAAAAATTACTTTTGATAGAAGAAAAAGAACATAATCCTATCAATAAATTTTCTTACAAACAAAATGTATTGCATTTTGTACCATTTAATGAAAAAATTTTAGGTAGTAATTTTAATAAAATTTTAAAAACAGATTTAAATACAATATATTATAAGATGAATAAAAATTATCAATTATTTATACCATCGCTGTGAGAAAATAATGCAAGTTAAGGTAAATTTAGATAAAAATACAAGTTATAATGTCTATATAAATGAACTAGAAGAGTTGAATTTTGATACTAAAGTAGTGATTTTAACTAATGAATTAGTTGCAAAATTACATTTAGATACACTTTTGAAAAAAATCCATGCTAAAGAGCTTTTTGTTATAAAAATCAAAGATGGTGAAGAATATAAAAATTTACAAACCATAGAATATATCTTAGATCAAATGTGTACTTATAAGCTAGATAGAAAAAGCTTGCTTATAAGCTTTGGTGGTGGTGTGATCTCTGATATGGGTGGTTTTGTAGCAAGCATATATCAAAGAGGGATAGAATTTATTAATATCCCTACAACTTTACTAGCTTGCGTGGATGCAAGTGTGGGTGGTAAAACCGGAGTAAATAATAAATTTGGCAAAAATCTAATAGGTACTTTTTATCAGCCAAAAGCAGTTTATTGTGAGAGTAAGTTTTTGAAAACTTTACCTTCAAGAGAATTAGCTGCTGGTATGGCTGAATTTATTAAAATGGCTGTGGTTTTTGATGAGGAAATTTTATCTTTTTTGGAAAAATTAGATGAGGATAAATTTTTAAACGCTAAATTAGATGATATTGTCTTGGCTCAAATCATTCAAAAAAGCATAGAACTTAAAGCTAATGTGGTTTCGCAAGATGAAAAAGAAAATAACTTAAGAATGCTTTTAAATTACGGTCATACTTTTGCTCATGTTATAGAAAATCAAACAGAGTATAAAAAATACTTACATGGTGAAGCTGTGGCTATAGGTATGAATATGGCAAATATTTTAGCATTAAATTTGGGGTTATTAAATGAGCAAGAATGTCAAAGGGTGCAAAATTTACTTGTGAGATTTAAATTGCCCATATCTTATAAAATTCCAAATATACACGATTTTTATAATGCTTTTTTCTTAGATAAAAAAACGTATTATCAAAAGATCAATTTCATTTTAGCTTGCGGCTTGGGAAAAGCTTGCATAAAAAATGATATATCTAAAGAAGATATTTTACACGCTTTAGAGGTGTTTGCATGAAAAAGTTTTTTTTGATTTTATGTTTGCCTTTTGTGTTGCTTTTAGCGCAAGATGATGTTAAACATTTAGAGCAAAAATTAAATGAGCTACATAATAATCTAGCATACAATACTTGGGTAATCAAATATAATAATTTTAATATTTATAAAAAAACCCAAGATGAAATTTTAACTTTGGAAAAAGAAAGTTTAAAGGCTAATGAGCGTAATAAAAGTATAATAGAAAGACAAATTTTGATTTTAAAAGAAAGATTAGAGCTTTTAAGTGAGTATAAGAGTGCTAATTTCTCTAAGATGGTTTTAGCACCTGAAGAAGTCGATAAGATAGACAAGCTTACCAATCCTTTAGCTATTATTTCAGCATATTCGCACATAAAAAAACTAAGACGTGATAAGGAAGAGTATATTAATCTTTTAAATAGTTTTAAGCAAACCTTAGATGAGCTTATAAAAGAAAATGTTTTGGTAGCTGAGATAGCTAAGTTAGCTCCTAGTAAAGAATATGATGAGTACTTGAAAGCTTCTAATCAAATGGTAAGGGATTTCTCGCAAACCTTACGTTTTGGAGAAATTTCTTATTCTGTGTATGAGAAAAAAATCCAAGAAGAGATTGAAAAAACAACTGCTTCTATTAAAATTCAAGGTGTAAGAGCTTTTAATATAGTTTTGGCTATTATTATTGTTATAGCTATAGCATTTTTACTCAAATTTATAGCTAGAAAATACATAGGCGATAACGATCGTTTTTATACAGCAAATAAAATTATTAATTTTATTAATATTAATGTGATTATTTTAATTTTGCTTTTTGGTTATATTGAAAATATCAGTTATTTGGTTACTGTACTTGGGTTTGCTTCTGCTGGTTTGGCTATTGCCATGAAAGATATGTTTATGTCTATGCTTGGTTGGTGTGTGATAGTTTTTGGTGGGAGTTTTAGAGTAGGCGATAGAGTTAGAGTTTTTCAAAATAACACGCATTATATTGGTGATATAATTGATATTTCATTTTTGAGAATAACTTTATATGAAGATATTTCTTTACTAACTTATACAGATAATAGAAGAAGTGGTAGGATAATTTTTATACCAAATAATTTCATTTTTACTAATCTTATATCAAATTATACTCATCATGGCATGAAGACAGTTTGGGATGGACTTGATATTACTTTGACTTTTGATTCAAATCATCAAAAAGCTTTAGAGATAGTAGAAGAAATTGTCACAAAAGCTTCTAAAGGCTATACAAAGTTAGCTAAAGAATCCATGAGTAAATTAAGAAATGAATATAGCATTAGAAATCCTAAAGTAGAGCCTAGATTTTTTACATTTTTAGAAGGTTATGGTATGAGAATTTCTGCTTGGTATATGACAAATTCTTATGCGGCTTTGATTTTAAGAAGTAATATTAGCAAAGAAATAATTAATGAATTTAATAAACATCATGATATAAAAATAGCTTATCCATCGCAAAATTTATATATGGCAAAACATGAATTTATAGAAAATAAGGAAGATATTTGAAAAAAAAGGTATTTTTTAAAACTTTTGGTTGTAGAACCAATATTTATGATACACAATTGTTAAAAACCTACATTAAGGATCATGATATCACACAAAATGAGCAAGAAGCTGATGTGATAGTGATAAATTCTTGCACAGTTACAAATGGTGCTGATAGTGGGCTTAGAAGTTATATTAATGGTGTAAAGAAAAATGGAGTTAAGGTTATACTTACAGGTTGTGGTGCTGTAAGCAAGGGAAAGGATTTTTTTGATAAAAAAGAAATTTTTGGAGTTTTAGGAGCTTCCAATAAAGATAAAATCAATGAGCTAATCTCACAAGATAAAGCCTTTTATGAGCTTGGAAATTTACGCTTTATTGATACAAAAATCGTAAGTAATTATGAAAATCACACTAAAGCTTTTGTGAAAATTCAAGAAGGATGTGACTTTGCTTGTAGTTATTGTATAATCCCAAGTGTTAGGGGTAAATCAAGAAGTATGCCAAGTGAAGAAATAATAAAACAAATCAAACTTTTAGCTCAAAATGGTTATAGTGAAGTAGTTTTAACGGGTACTAATATAGGAAGCTATGGTTTAAAAGATAAAACTACACTTGGAAAATTATTACAAGAAATAGGTAAGATTAATGGCATAAAAAGAGTAAGACTTGGGAGTTTGGAGCCTGCTCAAATTGATGAGAGTTTTAAAGAAATTTTAGATGAGCCTTGGCTTGAAAAGCATTTACATATTGCTCTGCAACATACTCATGAGAAAATGCTACGTATAATGCGCAGAAGATCACATACACAAAATGATTTAGCATTGTTTAATGAGTTAAGTCAAAAAGGTTTTGCTTTAGGAACAGACTTTATCGTAGCGCACCCTGGAGAAAGTGAATTAATATGGCAAGAAGCTTTAGAAAATTTCAAGCAATTTAAACTTACGCATATTCATGCTTTTATTTTCTCACCGCGTGATGGAACGCATTCTGCTTCTATGAGTGAGCGAATTAATGGTGAAATAGCCAAAGAAAGATTAAATATTTTAAAAGATATAGTCGCACAAAATAATTATGAGTTTAGAAAAAATCAAAAAGGTGCTTTAGAAATTTTAGTTGAGAGTAAAAAAGATGGTTTTTATGAAGGCTATGATCAATTTTTTAATAAAATCAAAATTACAAGTAAAGAAGATATTGCTAAACAATGGATAAATATTGAAAAATATGAATGCAAAGAAGATTGTAACTATGTAAGGTTAGAGGATGAAAAATAAAAAGA
Organism: Campylobacter sp. GB48; assembly: GCF_049221845.1. Classification (NCBI taxonomy): domain Bacteria; kingdom Pseudomonadati; phylum Campylobacterota; class Epsilonproteobacteria; order Campylobacterales; family Campylobacteraceae; genus Campylobacter; species Campylobacter sp. GB48. The sequence continues at coordinate 28,858 of NZ_JBMJAR010000016.1, read as the reverse complement.
TTATCTTAGCTTCATTTTTATTGCTTTGTGTTTTTGTAATAGTTGCGTTTATAAAAAATCAACCTGATTATATTAGCAAGACTGCTTATGAAGAGCTTTTAGAGCAAAATTTGATCCAAAAAGCTATAGTAGAAAATAATGAAATATTATTAAAAAGCAAAGAAGGAAATTTTTTAATTGCTAAAGATGTAGTGGATTTAAATGCTTTATGGCAAAAAATTCCTTTAGAATATGCTAAAGATTATAATTTAAGTGAGTTTTTTTTGATATTTATTTTGCTTGCTTTTCTCATAAGCTTTTTACTCTTTTTTAATAAAAAAAATAAAGATAGGCAAAATTTACTTTCTTTAGAAAAAAATATTTTAGAAAAAAATGAACAAAATAACACTATACAAGATGTAGTAAGTGAAGTTAAATTTAAAGATGTAGCAGGAGTTGATGAGGCTAAGGTAGAGCTTTTAGAAATCGTTGATTTTTTAAAAAATCCTCAAAAATATAAAGATTTTGGCGTGAAAATGCCAAAAGGCGTTTTACTAGTAGGCCCTCCTGGAGTGGGTAAAACCTTGATAGCAAAAGCAGTAGCAGGCGAGGCTGGGGTGCCATTTTTTTATCAAAGTGGGGCTAGTTTTGTAGAAATTTATGTAGGTATGGGCGCAAAAAGAGTTAGAGAGCTTTTTTTAAAAGCTAAATCAAAGGCTCCAAGTATCATTTTTATAGATGAAATTGACGCAGTTGGTAAAAGTAGGGGGGATTTTTCTAATGTAGAAAGAGACAATACTCTAAATCAACTTTTAACTCAAATGGATGGATTTGAAGATAATAGTGGGGTTATAGTAATGGCTGCTACAAATAAAATCGATCTTATGGATAATGCGTTATTAAGATCAGGGCGTTTTGATAGAAGAATTTTTATATCTTTACCTGATTTTAAAGATAGAATGCATATTTTGCAAAATTATATGAAAGAAAAAAAATCTAGTGTAGATTTAGAAAAAATTGCAAAAGCTAGTGTGGGTTTTAGCGGAGCAGCTTTAGAGACTTTAGTTAATGAAGCGGCTATTAATGCTATAAGAAGAAAATCAGATTTAATAGAAGAAAATGATTTTTTTGCAGTGCTTAATAAGGTTTTAATGGGTAAAAAAAAGATTTTCTCTCTAAGTGACAAGGAAAGAAAAATTCAAGCCACATACCAAGCAGCTAAAGCTTTGTGTGCTTTTTATTTTGATGTTAAATTTGAAAAAATTACTTTGATAGAAGATAGATTTAAAGAGTATGAAAATACCATCAAATCAAAATCAGAATTGCTAAACAAAATAAAAGTTTTTCTAGCAGGCTCAGTTGCTATGGAGCTTATTTTTAATGAAAGCTATACTAATGCGCAAAGTGATCTTTTGAAGGTTAAAGAATTGCTTACTTTCATGGAAACTTTTGCTATGGCAAATGAGGGTTTATTGCAAGAGCAAAAGCAAGAAGTGAAAGAATTTTTAGAATTAATGAAAGAAAAAGTAGTGAGATTAGCTAACATTCTTTTAGAAAATGAAAAAATAGAAAAACAAGATGTAGAAAAAATCATAATGGAGTAAAAATGGTAAAAATAGGAATTTTAGTACTTTCAGATAGAGCAAGTAGTGGAGTTTATGAAGATAAATCTGGAGTAGAGATAGAAAAAATTTTAGATTCTTATATAAAAAATGAAAAAAGTTTTTATTATGAACTAATTCCTGATGAGTATGATTTGATCATAGAAAAATTAGCTTATTTAGCTGATGAAGTAAAATGTGATTTGATTTTTACTACAGGAGGTACAGGGCCTGCTTTGCGTGATGTGACACCAGAAGCAACACAAGCAGTGTGTGATAAAATGCTTCCAGGTTTTGGGGAGTTAATGCGTGCAAAAAGCTTAGAATATGTACCAACAGCTATACTTTCAAGACAAAGTGCAGGTATAAAAGGAAAATCATTGATTATCAACTTACCGGGTAATCCAAAAGCTATAAGAGAATGCATTGAGCCTATATTTCCTGCTATACCTTATTGTGTGGATTTAATAGGTGGAGCTTATATTGAAAATAATGAAGAAGTAATTTCTGTATTTAGACCAAAGAAAAAGTAAGTCTAGTTAGACTTACTTTGAGGTTTTATAACCTTGCGATAAAAGTGCTACCATGCCACCATCTAAATTAGTGCATTCTATACCTAGAGTATCTTCTATCATCATAGCAGTGTGTTTGCTTCTTGAGCCTGTAGCACATACAAAGGCTATGTTTTTATTTTGATAATCTACTTTTTCTTTAAACTCTTGGATGAAATTTTCATTCATAAAGCCATTATCATCGCAAAGTGCGATGAGTACAGCTTCTTTTATAACCCCGCTTTTCCATTCGCTAGGAGTTCTTACATCTATAATGCAAAATTCGTGTAAAATATCTTTAGAAATAGCTATATTTTTCATTTTTCTAAAGCCTTAGAAACGATTTTGCTTAAAGCATTGTTAAATTCACTAGGGTTATCTATACCCATACCTTCGCTAAGTTTAGCCATATTTAAAAGAATATGTGCCATTTCATTAGCTAAGGTATCATTTTCTTTTAAGGCTTTTAAAATTTCATGATTAGGATTGATTTCAAGTATAGGTTTAACTTGTTGTTCTTGTCCCATTTGTTTAAGAATTTGTTGCATAGCAAAATCAGGTTTATTTTGATCATAAACAATACAACTTGGACTATTTGAAAGTCTTTGGCTAAGTTTTACCTCTTCAACTTCATCTTTTAAAACTTCTTTTATTTTAATGAGTAAGCTTGCAAATTCAGCCTTTTGTTCTTCGCTAGTTTCTTCACTAGCTAGATGGTTAATAGCACTAAATTTTAAGCCTTCAAATTCATTCATCATAGGCATAACTATGGTATCAATTTCCTCATCAAGTAATAAAACATTGATATTTTTTTGTTTATAGCTTTCAAGTAATGGAGAATTTCTTAAAAGTTTTTCATTTTTTCCGCTGATATAAAAAATTTCATTTTGTCCTTCAGCTAAGTTTTGTTTATACTCTTCAAGGTCAATTAATTCTTCTTTATTTGAGTTTTTAAAGTATAAAAGCTTAGCTATAGCGTCTTTATTTTCGCCAAAACCATATAAACCTTCTTTTAAAACTTTTCCAAAGTTTTCATGGAATTTAAGATAGTTTTCTTTATCTTTTTCTTTGAATTTTTTAAGTTCTGCTAGGATTTTTTTAACACTTGCTTCTTGAACGCTTTTTAAGATTTTATTTTCTTGTAAGATTTCACGACTAACATTAAGCGGTAAATCTTCTACGTCAATAATCCCGCGTACAAATCTTAAATAAGTTGGTAATAATTCTTTATCATCATCGCTTATAAAAACTCTTTTAACATAAAGTTTTAAACCACTTTTATAATCCACTCTATATAAATCAAACGGAGCTTGTGCAGGTATAAAGAATAAAGAATTATATTCTATAGAACCTTCAGCTTTTGTGTGGATATAAAGCATAGGTTTGTTTGAGTCATGAAAGTTTTGCTCATAAAATCTTTCATAATCTTCAGCTTTTAAACTTGCTTTATTTTGTCTCCATAAAGCACTTGCTGTGTTAATTTGAGTATTTTTTAATTCTTTTTTAGGCTCTTTTTCACCTTCTTCTAATGGTAAATATTCTTCTTTTTCCATAAAAATAGGAAATTGTATGTGATTTGAGTATTTTTCTACTATACTTTCAATGCGATATGAGTTTAAAAACTCTTCATCTTTTAAATGCAAGGTTATACAAGTGCCTTGTTCATCTTTATTTGCATCTTCTATTTCATAACCACTAGCATCAGAAGTCCAAAGATAAGCTTTATCATCTAATGCCTTTTTGCTTAAAACTTCTATTTTAGAAGCTACCATAAAAGCAGAGTAAAAGCCTACGCCAAATTGTCCTATAAGTTGAGAGTCTTTTTTGGCATCGCCACTTAAGTTTTCTAAAAAGCTTTTTGTACCACTTTTGGCAATGGTTCCAAGATGATTGATCAAATCTTCTTTATTCATACCTATACCATTATCGCTTATGGTTAGGGTTTTTGCTTCTTGATTGAAGTTGATTTGAATTTTTGGTTCAAATTTTAAATTTTTATAAGCATCATCACTCACGCTTAAATAGCTAAGTTTATCAAGTGCATCACTTGCATTAGAAATAAGCTCTCTTAAAAAAATTTCTTTGTTTGAATACAAAGAATGAATCATAAGTTGTAAAAGTTGATTAACTTCAGTTTGAAATTGCATTTATATCTCCTTTATTTAAAAATTAAAAAACCAATCCACACTGCCAAAAGACAAAGGATAACATTTAAAATAATATTTAGAAAAAAGTGAAAATAATCACCACTTTGCAAAAATAGCAAATTTTCATAAGAAAAAGTTGAAAAAGTCGTAAAAGCACTTAAAAAACCTGTGCTAATTAAACTTTTAGTAAAAATATGCACACCTTTAGAGTTTGCATAAGAAAAAAACAAGCCCATTAAAAAAGATCCTATGATATTAACAAGTAAAGTACCATAGGGAAAATCATGTGGAATGATTTTATTAAAAAAGCTACTAGTAAGCATTCTAGATATGGCTCCTAAAAAGCCACCAAAACCTACAGCTAAAATCGTGCTAATCAAGCTTGCGACCTTTCACTATCTAAAATTGCTTGCATTTTTTCTCTAGTTTGCTCAAGCCAATCCTCTTTGCTTGTATCAACAAGATCAAGAAATACTACTTTTAAAATGCCACTCTTTGCACTAAATTTTTGTGTATCTAGAATTTTAGCTGAATCAACAATTACTACGGGTTGGACTTTTAGCTTAAGTTTTTCACTTAAAATTTTAGCCCCGACTTTAAATTTTAAAAGTTTTTGTGTTTTAGATCTTGTACCTTCTGGAAAAATAGCTAAGATTCTATCTTCTTTTAGTCTTTCTTTGGCTTCTTTTAAAAGTTTTACTAGACCCTTTGGGCTTCTATCTATACAAATAATTTTAGGTTTTTTAATCAAAGTTTTAAAAACGGGGAGTTCGCCAAGTTCTTTTTTGGCTATCCAAGATATATTTTTTGGACATAGATCTTCCAAAATAACTATGTCTAACAAACTTTGATGATTGATTAAAAGTAAATTCGCTTGAGGATGTATGGAACCTCGGGTTTGAATTTTATAATTTATTATATATTTTTGCAGTTTTGACCATATTTTTCTGATTTTCCAAATTTTTTCTTGTGATTGCAATAATAAAAAGGCAATACATAAAAATATAATAGATAAAATAAATTCAATCCAAAATATTAAAGCTTTAAATCTTTGATAAATCTTCACTTTTTACCCAGCCTATTTTTCCATTATTAAATAAAATTTTTTTATATTCATCTCTTGAATCTAGCACTTCTACTTCTTGTTTATATTTTCCAGAATAAAAATGAGTTGAATTTAGAGTTGGTAAAATTTGCACTTTACTTTCAGCTTTTAATATAGCTTTATATATGTTATTTTGGGCTAAAAAACTTGCTATTAGAGCTAAAATTGCTAAACCTAAAGCTACATAGCTTTTCTTAAATACAAACCATAAAGCAAAAATACCACACAAGCTCCACAAAAACACTTGTTTGTAAAAATTAAAGTCATTAGTTTTTGGATTTAAATCACTTTGTGTGCTTATACTATCTTCTTTAAGTTCTATTTTTAAGGAAAAATCTTTTAACTCTTTAGAATTTAAATTAAAATAAGAAAAATCAAAACGCGTTTTACTTTTATCTAAAATAGCATAATAAAACCCACTTTGCTTTTCAAAATCACCTTTAATAGCTTCTATACCTTGTTTTTGAATATCCTTTATATTAAAACTTGCTAGATTTGTATTTTCTCCTGCAAGTTCTATGAATAAAATTATATTATCATTATCAAAATTACTTGCTTTTACTTGTTTTACTTCTAAACTACTTGCAACTATGTGTGAATATTTATTAGAAGGAGCGTCAATTTTTTTAAGTCTAATAGGTTTTATAATTAATGATGAGCTTTGAAAAATATGATCATTTCTGCTTAAAGAAATGATGATTTTATTTAAATTAGCATTTAAGCTTTTTGCTTCAAACCATAATTTTGTATGATATGAATTAGCTTTTTGCTCCCAAATAGGATTAGGATTAATCCAAAGCATATCATCATTTTTTTCAAAACTCACATTTAAATCAAAACTTACATTAGTTGTGGTAATAACCTCAAGATCTATAGCAAAAGCTTCATCTATATAAGCTTCATCAGTGTATTCCTTTGCATTTAACACCAAAGAACCTTGGGGAATAAACTTTTCATCATTGATTTTGCTTTCGTAATTACTTTCATCACTTGGAGCGATAGTTTGATAAATTTGCTTAGCTTGATCGTCTAATTGATTGTAGTTTTTTTCTAAGGCGTTGTAGTCTTCAAAAACGCTATTTTCTTGAGCATATAAATTAAACGCTAGTAAAAAAATACAAAAAACTTTGAAGGTTTTTAACAATTTAAAAATCCTTCAAACATTTTAAGTCCTACTTTTGAGCCAAGTATATCATCGCACATTCTTTCAGGGTGTGGCATAAGTCCAAAAACTTTTTTATTCTCATCACAAATTCCAGCTATATCGTTTAAAGAGCCATTTGGATTGTTGATATATCTTAATAAAATCATATCTTTATCTTCTAGCATTTTAATACCATCTTCACTATTAAAATAATTTCCTTCTCCATGAGCAATAGGTAATTCTATAATGTCATTTTTTTGGAAATTTTTCAAAAAAGCATTATTGTTTGATACCACTTGCAATGCTTGCATTTTAGAAATAAAACTTAAGCTATTATTATGTTTCATAGCCCCTTTTAAAAGTCCAAGCTCTAATAAAATTTGAAAACCATTGCAAATACCTAGGACATATCCACCTTTTTGTACATGTTCTTTAAGTGTTTTTATAGCAGGAGCAAGTTTTGCAATAGCTGCACATCTTAAATAATCTCCATAAGAAAATCCACCTGGTAAAACGATTAAATCCGCACTAAAATCTTGTCTTTCATGCCAAATGATTTCAATTTCTACACCTAGTTTTTCAAAAGCATAAGCTGTATCAAACTCACAATTAGTTCCAAGAAAACGAATAATAGCTACTTTCATAGTATTATCTCATAATCTTCTATTACAGTATTTGCAAGTAATTCTTTACACATCAAATCAACTTGTTTTAGAGCTTTTTCTTTATCATCGCAAGCTATATCAAAACTAATTTGTTTTGAGGTTTTAACATTTGCTATGTTGTTAAAATCTAAAGAATGTAAAGCCTTTTCTATAGCTTTGCCTTGAGGATCTAAAACCCCATTTTTAAGTGTGATATTTACAATTACTTTCATTCTTTTTCCTAACTTAAAATTCTTTTTAATACTTCTTCATAGGCCATTTTTACATTACCTAAGTCTTGTCTAAAGCGATCTTTATCTAATTTTTCATTAGTTTTACTATCCCAAAATCTACAACTATCAGGACTGATTTCATCAGCAAGTATCATATTTCCTTCACTATCAATACCAAATTCTAATTTAAAATCAATCAATCTTAATCCTTTGGACTCAAAGAATTTAACTAAGATGGAGTTAATATGTCTTGCAGTATTTTTGATTAATTCTAAATCTTTTTCGCTTTTTACTAAATTTAAAATCAAACAATGCTCATCATTGATGATAGGATCGCCCAAATCATCATTTTTATAACAAAACTCAACTACAGCAAAAGGTAAAATTGTACCTTCTTTAATACCTAGTCTTTTCGTTAAAGATCCTGTAGCTACATTTCTAGTGATAACTTCTATAGGTATAATATTACATTTTTTAACAATTTGTTCTTTATTGCTGATAGTTTCTACTAGATGTGTTTTAATACCTTCTTTTTCTAAAAGATGAAAAATTTCAGTGCTAATTTTACAATTTAATGCACCTTTTCCTGCTTCATTACCTTTTTTTTCTGCATTAAAAGCAGTTAAATCATCTTTAAATTCTGTGATGAGTAAATTCTCATCATCAGTCTTAAACATTTTTTTACCTTTTCCCTCGTATAAAAGATCTAGTTTTGTTGCCATTTTACTCTCCTTTTGTAATGTTTAAAATTTTGATTGCGTCAATTGCTGTTTTTAGCTGTATATCATTATCAATTTGTTCTTTGGTGATGATATTTTTATCTTCTTTATTATCTTTTTTCTTTTCTTGATGTCCGATTTTATCAAGTTCAGCTTGTAGGTGTTTTTTCAGATCGCTTTCTTTGATTTCAAAGCCATGATTTTCTTCTTTACTTACTTTTCCTGGGAATACTTCTATATCAGGACTAACTCCGACAGCTTGTATGGTTCTACCACTTGGTAAATAATATTTTGCTATAGTAAGTCTTAAGCCTTCTTTACCTTTTTCATCCATAGGTAATATAAGTTGCACACTACCTTTTCCAAAGGTTTTTTCACCCACTATAATAGCACGTTTAAAATCTTGTAAAGCCCCACTTACAATCTCACTTGCACTAGCGCTACCACCATTTACAAGCACTACTAAAGGTACGTTGGTGATTTTTTTACTAGGATTTGCTTTAAATTCTACATTCTCACTTTCTATTTTTCCTTTTTGTGAGACAATGACTCCTTTATCTACAAAAAGATTTACCAAACCTACAGCTTGATTTAAAATACCACCTGGGTTAGTTCTAAGATCTAGTATAATTCCTTTTGCATTAGAATGTTTTTTGATTGCTTTACTAGCTTCATCTACGACATTTTTATCAAAATTAGTCACTCTTAAATAGAGTAAATTTTCATTTTCAATTAATTTTGTATAAACGCTATCTACTTTTATAATATCTCTTTTTAAATTGACATCAAATGGCTTTGCATCACCTTTTCTATAGATAGTTAGAGTAACCTTTGTCTTAGGTTCCCCGCGCATTTTAGAAACAGCTTCATTTAAAGTCATACCTAAGGTTGATTCGTTATTAATTCTTAAAATAATATCATCGGTTTTAATGCCTGCTTTATCTGCTGGACTTCCTTCTATAGGAGCTACAACACTAATTGCTCCATCTTTTTGCGTAATAGTAAAGCCAAGGCCACCAAATTCTCCATTAGTTTGTTCTTTAAGTTCTTTATAGCCTTTTTCATCCAAGAAAGAAGAATGAGCATCTAAATTTGTAAGTAAACCTGCTATGGATTTATCAACCAAATCTGTATAATTAACATCATCGACATAATATTGTTCTATGATGGACATGGTTCTTGTGAGTTTAGATAAAGCTTCTATTTTCTTTTCTGCTTCACTAGGAGCGGGGTTTTTAGCTTGTAAATTAGTAAAAATAAAAGAAGCAGTTATTAAACTGCAAATGCTAGCTGCGATAATAAGATTTCTTTTTGTCTTCAAAGGAAAAACTCCAAAATAAATATGAATTCATAAAATAATTATATAATTTTAGTTATTTTTGCTTAAAAAATCGTAAATAAAGTAAATATTTTTATGATATTAGTGCGTATATATAAAAAATTATTTATGATTATAACTAAATAAACTTGACAATAATAGACTAAAGTTATATAATATACTTCATATAAAAGTAAAAAGGAGTAAAAATGGCAAATATACAAGATTTTTTAACAGATTCTATGCTTTCAAATATAGAAAGTGCGATTTCTTTGGCCATTCATTCTAAGAATAGTGAAATAAAACCCTTGCATTTATTATGGGCTTTAAGTGTTGATAGTTCAAGTTTGCTAAATCAAGTTTTTAATAAATTAAATGTTTCTAAAGAGGCATTTGAGCTAGAAGTAAAAAGTAAAATTTCATCTTTTCCTACTAGCTCAAATATAAATAAAGATAATATTAAATTTTCAAATGAATTTATTAATTCTTTAGAAAAAGCAAAAGGCTTGGCTTTAGAAAACAAAGACAGTTATTTAGCTGTGGATATGTGGCTTGTCTCAGAAAGTACAAGTGGGGTTATTAAAGAACTTTTATCTAAATTTGTAGATTTAAATGAGTTTAAAAAAGAATTAGAATTTATTAGAGCTGGAGCTAAAATAGAAACTAAAACAAGCGATGAAACGCTTGATTCTTTGTCTAAATTTGGTATTGATTTGACTATGAAAGCTAAAAACAATGAGCTTGATCCTGTTATAGGCAGAGAAGAAGAAATTCAAAGATTAATGCAAATTTTAATCAGAAAAACTAAAAATAATCCTATTTTATTAGGCGAGCCAGGAGTAGGAAAAACTGCTGTAGTAGAAGCTTTAGCACAAAGAATAGTAAAAAAAGATGTTCCTACTTCATTGCAAAATAAAAAAGTCATAGCCTTAGATATGAGTGCTTTAATAGCAGGAGCAAAATACAGAGGTGAATTTGAAGATAGATTAAAAGCTGTTGTAAATGAAGTAATAAAACATAAAAATATTATTTTATTTATAGATGAAATTCACACCATTGTAGGTGCGGGTGCAAATGAAGGAAGTATGGATGCAGCAAATATTTTAAAACCTGCTTTAGCAAGAGGTGAGCTTCATACTATAGGCGCTACAACCTTAAAAGAATATAGAAAATATTTTGAAAAAGATACGGCCTTGCAAAGAAGATTTCAACCTGTAAATGTAGCTGAACCTAGCGTGAATGAAGCTTTAGCAATGCTAAGAGGTATAAAAGAAAAATTAGAAATTCATCATAATGTAACTATTAATGATAGTGCTTTGGTGGCAGCTGCAAAACTATCTAAGCGTTATATAGCTAATAGATTTTTACCTGATAAGGCGATTGATTTAATTGATGAGGCCGCAGCAGAATTAAAAATGCAAATAGAAAGTGAGCCAAATTCATTAAGAAAGGTTAGAAAACAAATTGAAAGTTTGGAAGTGGAAAATGAAGCTTTAAAAATGGAAGAAAATGAAGCTAACGAAAAAAGATTGGAAGAGATTAAAAAAGAATTAGCAAATTTAAAAGAAGAGCAAACAAAGCTTAATGCTAAATTTGAAAATGAAAAAGCAGTATTTAATGGCATAAGTGCAAAGAAAAAAGAAATCGATACTTTAAAAAATGAAGCTATTTTAGCTAAAAATAAAGGGGATTTTCAAAAGGCTGCTGAAATAGAATATGGCAAAATTTTAGAGTGTGAAAAAGAGGTATTAAATTTAGAAGAAAAATGGAAACAAATGACCCAAGAAGGAGTTTTGCTTAAAAATCAAGTAGATGAGGATTTAGTAGCTGGTATTTTAAGTAAATGGACGGGTATTAGCGTGCAAAAAATGCTTACTTCTGAAAAGCAAAAATATTTACACATTCAAGAGTATTTACAAGAAAGTGTCATAGGGCAAGATGAGGCTTTAAGTGTCTTGGCTAAAGCTATTAAGCGTAATAAAGCAGGGCTAAATCAAGCAACTAAGCCTATAGGAAGCTTTTTGTTTTTAGGGCCAACTGGAGTAGGTAAAACAGAAAGTGCTAAAGCTTTAGCTAAATTTTTATTTGATGATGAAAAAGCTATGGTGCGTTTTGATATGAGTGAATTTATGGAAAAACATAGTGTGTCAAGACTTTTAGGTGCACCTCCAGGGTATATAGGACATGAAGAAGGAGGGGAACTAACCGAAGCTGTTAGAAGAAAGCCTTATAGTGTGATTTTATTTGATGAAGTAGAAAAAGCTCATAAGGATGTATTTAATATACTTTTGGGAATTTTAGATGATGGTAGGGCTACAGATAGCAAAGGTGTAACGGTTGATTTTACTAATACTATTATTATTTTAACTTCTAACATAGGTGCAAATTTTATTATGGAGTTAAAGGGTGAAGAAAGAGAAAAAGCTATTAAAGAAGCTCTTAGAAGCTTTTTTAGACCTGAGTTTTTAAATCGTTTAGATGATATCATCACTTTTAACCCTTTAGGGGGAAGTGAAGCTGAAAAAATAGTTAAATTGCTTTTTAATACTTTACAAAAAAGTCTTGAAAATAAAGGTATTAAAGCAAGTTTGAGCGATAATGCTGCTAGGTTAATAGCAAAGGTTGGTTTTGATGTAGATTTTGGCGCAAGACCATTAAAAAGAGCTTTATATGACATGGTAGAAGATAAATTAAGTGATATGATATTATCCGATGAATTAAATGAAAACGATGAGATTATTATAGATTCTAAAGATGATGAGATTATCATTATTAAACAATAAGCAAGTGCAATACTTGCTTATTTTAGAGTAAAATTATCCTATTAACATTAAATTGTAAATACTTCGTATATTTGTTTAAAAAATTATTATTTTTTTATCTATTCTTAACAATAAATGTTTTAAAATCTACAATGATATTTCTATATTTAAGGAACAACAAATGAGTGATTTAGATATTTTTAATCGCCGTTTAGACGCATTAGAAAAACTTCCTCTTTTGAAAAATGAGATTTCTATCTCTAAAGCCTTAGAGCAATCAGGTTTTTCAAGAAGAGATTTTATGAAATGGGCTAGTGCAATGACTGCATTTTTAGCACTACCTGCTAGCTTTACTCCAGTAGTTGCAAGAGCTGCTGAGCTTAGTGATAGACTTCCAGTGATTTGGCTTCATATGGCTGAATGTACAGGATGTTCTGAGAGTTTATTAAGAAGTGATGCTCCTACTATTGATAGTTTAATTTTTGATCATATTTCTTTAGAATATCATGAAACTATAATGGGTGCAGCAGGTTGGCAAGCTGAGCATAATCTTGAAGCTGCCATGGAGAAATACAAAGGTAGATATATTTTAATGGTAGAAGGTGGTATACCAACAGGTGCCACAGAAAACTTTTTAACCATAGGACCACACGGTAAAACAGGTAAGCAAATAGCAGTTCAAGCTTGTGATAATGCTTTGGCTATTTTTGCTATAGGCACTTGTTCAGCTTTTGGTGGTATTCAAGCTGCTAGACCTAATCCGAGTAATGCTGTAAGCTTAAGTAAAGTTACAAATAAAACAGTTATTAATGTACCAGGTTGTCCTCCAAGCGAGAAAAACATTATAGGTAATGTGATTCATTATATATTGTATCAAACATTACCAGCGCTTGATGCTTATAATAGACCAAAATGGGCTTATGCTTTAAGAATTCATGATCTTTGTGAAAGAAGAGGACGCTTTGATGCGGGTGAGTTTGTGCAACAATTTGGTGATGAGGGAGCAAAAAAAGGATATTGTCTTTATAAGGTAGGTTGTAAAGGACCTTATACTTTTAATAACTGCTCAAAAGAAAGATTTAATCAACATACTTCATGGCCGGTACAAGCTGGACATGGTTGTATAGGTTGTTCTGAACCGGATTTTTGGGATACTATGGGACCTTTTGAAGAAGTGATGGCAGGAAGGTTATTTGATACTGTTTATGGCTTGGGTGCTGATAGTATTTCAGATAAAATAGGTATAGGTGTGCTTTGTGTAACAGGTGTTGCTGTTGCTGCGCATGCTGTGATTGCTTCATTAGAAAAGAATAAGGATTGAGAATGTCAAAAAGAATTATTATAGATCCACTTACTAGAATAGAAGGACACTTAAGAGTTGAAGTGGTAGTTGATGAAAATAATGTCATTAAAGAAGCATATTCAGGATCAACTCTATGGAGGGGTTTAGAAACTATTGTAAAAGGTCGTGATCCAAGAGATGCAGGCTTTTTAACTCAAAGAATTTGTGGTGTTTGTACTTTTTCGCATTATAGAGCAGGGATTATTGCAGTGGAAAATGCTTTAGGTATTACTCCACCATTAAACGCAGTTTTAACTAGAACTTTAATGAATGCAGCTTTATATATGCATGATCATCCTGTGCATTTTTATCAACTTCATGGGCTTGATTTTGTTGATGTTGTAAGTGCTTTAAGTGCTGATGTAAAAAAAGCAAGCGATGAAGCATTTAAATACACTGACATGCCTTATGCAACAGGTGCAGATAAACTTTTAGAAGTGCAACAAAGACTAAAAACCTTTGTAGATAAAGGAAATCTTGGACCATTTGCAAATGCTTATTATGGACACGCAACTTATCGCTTTACTCCTGAGCAAAACCTTATTGCACTTTCGCATTATTTAGAATGTTTAAGAATTCAAAGAACAATAGCTCAAGCTATGGCGATTTTTGGTGCTAAAAATCCTCATCCACAAAGCCTAACAGTAGGTGGTGTGACTTGTGTTATGGATCTTTTAAACCCATCAAGAATGGCTGAATATATGACTAAATTCCAAGAAGTAGCTGATTTTATTAATCGTGCTTATTATCCGGATTTAATCATGGCAGCAAAAGCTTATTCTAAAGAAGCAAGTGTGCTAAATGATGTAGGGGTAAATAACTTCTATACTGAAAGAGAATTCCAAGTTTCAAGTGATGAGTGGTTGTTTGAAGGTGGTATTATTAGAAATGGTGATTTGAGTAAGGTTGAGGAAGTAGATGAAGCTAAAATCACCGAAGAAGCTACAAGAGCTTGGTATGCGGACAATGAGGCTTTACATCCTTATGATGGTAAAACCAATCCAAACTATACAGGCTTAATTGATGGTGAAAGTATTGATGATAAAGGCAATATGGTTCATAGTAAGGTATTTGATACTAAAGGTAAATACAGCTGGATCAAAGCTCCAAGATATGAAAATTTACCTATGCAAGTTGGACCATTAGCAAATATTTTAGTTAATTATGCTAAGGGTAATAAAATCGTAGTAGAAGCGGTTGATTCATTCTTAAAAGCTACGAATTTACCAGTTAAAGCACTTATGAGTACTTTAGGAAGAACGGGTGCTAGAGCAATTGAAGCTAAAATCATTGCTGATCATGGCTTGAAAGCATTTAATTCTTTGGTTGAAAATTTAAAAACAGATGAAAGTACTTGTGCTACTTATGTAATTGATAAAAACAAAGAATACAAAGGTAGATTTATGGGAAGTGCGCCTCGTGGTGCGTTGAGCCATTGGTGTAGAATTAAAAATGGTGTAATTGAAAATTGGCAAGCAGTAGTACCTTCTACTTGGAATGCAAGTCCAAAAGACGCAAATGGAGTAGGCGGTAGCTATGAGCAATGTCTTATCGGTATGAAACTAGCTGATGTTAAACAACCTTTAGAAGTAATAAGAGCTATTCACTCTTATGATCCTTGCATAGCATGTGCTGTGCATGTAATGGATGCTAAAGGTAATAATCTTAGCGAGTATAAAGTAAATGTAAATTTATAAGGAAAGGACTTTAGTATGGATTCTAAACATTCCTTAAAATCAAACAGAAAGGCCGAATACGAATTTAGTATCGGCCTTCGTTTTACACATTGGTTAAGAGCGGTTGCAATTGTGATTTTAGTGGGAACTGGATATTATATTTCTTATGTATTTCAATCTCCTTCTATTTCATCTGAACCGACTTTATTTATGCAGGCAAAATACCGCATGGTGCACCAAATTTTTGGATTTATCATGATAGCTTGTGTGCTTTTTAAAACATATTTGTTCTTTTTTGATCCAAAAAGTGCAAATGAAAGAAGAAGTATTAAAGATATTTTTAATGTAAAATTATGGATAGATCAGATTAAATTTTACATTTTCTTAGGAAAGCACCCGCATTTACAAGGTGTATATAATCCTTTGCAATTTGCAACTTATTTTTTCTTTTATCTTGTTATGTTTGGGCTTATTTTAACAGGTCTAATCCTTTATATGCATGTATATCATGAAGGCTTGGGTGGATTTTTATATAATATCTTAAGACCTATTGAGGTAATGCTAGGTGGATTAGCTGATGTTAGAACCTACCATAGAATTTTAATGTGGGTTGTGTTGATTTTTGTTCCAGTGCATATTTATATGGCTGTGTTTAACTCAGTTAAAGGTAAAGACGGTGCTTTAGATGCTATCTTTAGTGGTTATAAATTTGTAAGAGAAAATCATTGAAACTTTTAATCTTAGGTATTGGTAATATTATGTTTGCAGATGAGGGCTTAGGCGTTCATCTTTGCAAACTTTTAGAAAAAAATTATAAGTTTTATCACGAAAAAGACTCAGTGAGCTTTGTAGATGGTGGAACTTTGGCTTTGCAACTTAGCTATATTATAGCTGAATATGATGAAATGGTTGTGATTGATTGTATTGCAGCAGATGATGCTAAAATCGGAGATATTTTTTTCTTTCCTTATGATGCAATGCCAAAAAAAGTTAATTGGAGTGGTAGCGCACATGAGGTTGAAATGCTTCAAACTTTACAATACATGGAGTTTATGGGAGATTTACCTAAAACTCAAATTTTAGCCTGTGTGCCAAAACGCATAGAACCATTGAGTTTTGAACTTTCAAAAGAAGTCTTAAATGCTTTAGAAAAAATGGAGAAAATTTTACTTGATTTTTTAGAGAAAAAAGGCTTTACCTATGAGAGAATTGCTAATTATAATATACAAGAGCTTGCTCTAAATTCTTATAAAAGCTAAGCAAAAAGCTTAGCTTAATTTTTTAATCATCAAATTTTTGTCCTAAGAAATTTCCATTTACATCAGTATAAATTTCCATCATGTTATTTAGTTTAAATTTATAACCTTGAATTTCTTTTTCAACTTTAATTATACTCGCATTTGGGTACATTTTCTTAATCGTTGCTAAAACATTTGGACTTAAAAAAGAAGTATCAATCGGTCTGTATTTTGCATCAATTTCTTTCCAATCTCCATTGATGAAAAACTCAAGTTCAGTTCCATTGTCTAAATAAACATCAAAGCTATCTATATCTTGCTTAACTAAAGCTATGTTTGATCCTGTAAAGTGTTTTTGTATAAAATCTTTAGAATTTGCCGGTAAAGCATTTACACCTACAACCATATCTTTAGCAAAAACACAACTTGCTAGAGTTAATGCCATTAAAGCTATTTTTAATTTCATTTTTTATCCTTTAAATTGAATTATTTGTGAAATCATATAAATATTAAGTGAATTTTGTGTGAACTTTGTTTTTTTTAAAATAAATAGCAAGTATTTAATTGTATAATGATAAAAAAGTTTTAAAAGGATAAATAATGTATAGGTTTGCACCATCGCCTACTGGAGATATGCATATTGGAAATTTAAGAGCAGCTTTGTTTAATTATATTAAAGCAAGACAAGAAAATACAGATTTTATTTTGCGTATTGAAGATACGGATAATGCTAGAAATATTGCTGGAAAAGAAGAAGAAATAAAAGCTATTTTAAAAGAATTTGGTATAACTTGGCAGCATTATTATGTACAAAGTGAGAATTTGAAGTTTCATCGTCAAATGGCTTTAAAGCTAGTAAGTGAAAAAAAAGCTTTTGCTTGTTTTTGCACTGAGGATGAGTTAGCTCATAAAAAAGAATTAGCTAAAAGTAAAAATCAAGCATATAGATACGATGGCACTTGTGAAAAATTAGCAGATATTGATGTGTTAAATTGTGAGAAACCTTTTGTAATCCGTCTTAAAAAACCTCAATCGCAAATGAAATTTACTGATTATATTAAAGGCGAGATTAGTTTTAATCCTGAAGATATTGATAGTTTTGTAATTATGAGAGCGGATAAAACTCCAACTTATAATTTTGCTTGTGCGGTTGATGATATGCTAGAAGGTGTTACTTGTATTATAAGGGGTGAAGATCACGTCTCAAATACTCCTAAGCAAGAACATATTAGAGCTAGTTTGGGTTATGATAAAAGCATGACTTATGCACATTTACCTATCATTTTAAATGAAGAAGGTGTTAAAATGAGCAAAAGAGAGGCTCATTCTAGTGTAAAATGGATGCTTGATAATGGATATTTAGCAAGTGCTATTGTAAATTATTTAATCCTTTTAGGTAATAAAACTCCAAAAGAGATTTTTATTTTAGAAGAAGCTATAGAATGGTTTGATTTGAAAAAAGTTTCAAAATCTCCTGCGAGATTTGACACTAAGCGCTTAATGCAAATTAACCGTGAGCATATAAAAATGCTTGATAATGATAAATTAAATTCTTTGTTAAACTTAGGCAAAGATGTAGCGGAGCTTGCAAAATTTTATACTCAAGAAGCTAGCACTTTAAATGAAATCAAAGAAAAAATACAAGCTATTTTTACAGTTAAAAATTATAATGAATTTGAAAGTGAATGTAGGTTAATTAAAGAGGTTTTAAAAGATTTAGATTTGCCTCAAGAATACGATGAGTTTAAAAAGGTTTTGATGGAAAAAACAAATTTAAAAGGTAAAAATTTCTTTATGCCTTTGCGTTTAGTATTAACAGGGGTTACTCATGGACCTGAAATGAGTGAAATTTATACTTTAATTAAGCCTTTTATTAAAGAAATTATAAAGGAGTAAAATGGGAGTTGGAACAAGTTTGATTGTGTCTTTGGTGCAAATTTTTTCTTTAGTGATTGAAATTTATGTGTGGATTATAATCATTGCTGCATTGATTTCTTGGGTAAGACCTGATCCTTATAATCCTATAGTGCAAATTTTATATCGTTTAACTAATCCTGCTTATGCTTTTGTAAGAAGATTTATCCCTACTACTATAGGAAGTATTGATTTAGCACCTTTGATTATTATTTTAGGGTTAAAATTTATTCAAATATTTTTATCAAATTTAATTTTAGGAAGTTTATAAGTGTTGAAAAAAAGTGTAGTATTGCTTTTAGCTGGAATAGTTTTTGCAAATAGCGCTATGTATTCTTATAAAGAATTAGAGCAAAAACCAAATTCTTTAGCTAAGGATTATTATTTATATCGTTTATTAGAAAAAAATGAATTTAAAAAAGAAGAAGTTGAAGGTTTAAAAGAACATATTTATCGTTATGCAGGACGTATTAAAAATGCTATTGAAGTGATCATTCCACCTTTGGGGTATAATAAAGAATATGAAGCTTGTTATAAATTTAACACACAAAATATCTTAGATGCTAATGCTACTTGTCAGCTTATAAGATTAAACAGCTTAACTTTTATACAAGATCTTAATACTTCAACGCGTAATGAGATGAAAAAAATTATCCCACAAGATAATCCAAATTTAGTAAAACTTTTAGAAGCTTTTAATGCCAAAGATCCTTTAAGTTATGCGGTTTTAAATTATGATAGTGCAAATTTTTATAAAATTTATGGCTTTTTAAAAGATAAGAAGGATTTTTTCTTAGAAAAAGATTTTGCTGATGAATTAGCAAAAGAAAAAGAATTTACAAATTTTGTAAAAGAAATTATTATTAAGAAAAAAAGTCCATTGATAAGAAAATCTTTGGTCAATGTAGATGCAAATTTAACTTTTCAAGATAATGCTTTTTATCTGGGTGTGAATGCTATTTTAGAAAATGACGATAAAAAAGCACTGGAATTTTTCCAAGTAGCAAAAGATACTTTTAAAAGCAAGCCTTTAGTAGATAATGCAAATTTTTGGATTTATTTAATCACTCAAGATAAAAAGTATCTTGATGAACTTGCTCAAAGTGATTCTTTAAATATTTATAGTCTTTATGCAAGAGAGTTAAAAGGCTTGCCTTTGCCTAAAATAGAAAAATTAAAGCCAAAAAAACAAAAAAATGATTTTGATATGAAAGATCCTTTTGCTTGGCAAAAACTTGCAAAAGAAATTGCAAAAGGCACTCCTAATGAGCTAGAAAAGCTTGCAAAAGATTTTTATACTAAAGAAAACATAGCTATTTATGCTTATATTAAAGAAAGAGCTGAGGGTTTTAAAAAACATTATTTCGTTATGCCTTATTTTGAGTATTTAAAAGATTATTCTACACAAAGAAAGGCTATGATTTTAGCTTTAGCTAGACAAGAAAGCCGTTTTATACCAACAGCAATTTCAACCTCTTATGCTTTAGGTATTATGCAATTTATTCCATTTTTGGCTAATCATATAGGTAATAAAGAATTGCAAATTCCAAATTTTGACCAAGATATGCTTTTTGACCCAAAAACAGCTTATACTTTTGCAAACCATCATTTAGATTATTTAGAATCTAAACTTAATTCTCCTATTTTTGTAGCTTATGCTTATAATGGAGGTATAGGCTTTACCACGAGAATGCTTAAAAGAGAAGATATGTTTAGAGCTGGAAAGTACGAACCATTTTTATCTATGGAGCTTGTTCCTTATGCAGAAAGTAGGGTGTATGCTAAAAAGGTTTTAGCTAATTATATTGTGTATTTGCATCTTCTGAACGATAATACACCGATTTCGAAATTTTTTGAAACTTTAACTCAAAACACTGATTCTCAAAACACAAATCAAGTTGCAAAATAGGTTTTTGTACTAATTCATCAAGGGTGATTTTGTAATAACTTGCATAATCACTTTTGATGATATATTTAAACAACTCATCATTTTGTTCCAAAGCTTTTAAGTTAGTTTTTTCTCCATCTATAAGTATTGAAATTTGTTCTTGTTTGATATTGATATTTGGTAAAAAACTAAGCACAAAAACTTCTTTTTGGCTTTTCTCATCTAATACAGGATTTAGGTAACTTAATAAAGCTACTACTCTACTATCTTTATAATTAAAATTGATTTTTTGTGCATACATGAGAGTTTGGTTTTTTAAATCGATTTCACTTTGTTTTTGGGTTTTATTTGAACATGCAGTAAAAATAAGTGTTAAAAAAATGATCGTATAAATTTTTTTCATATTTTATTCCTAATTTTTTTATAATTATAAGCTTTTAACTTTTAAAAAGATATAATTTTATTTATTTTCTTTGATTTAAGGAAGTTATGAAAAGATTAGCAATGGCTTTTAGCGGGCCTTCCAATTCAGGTAAAACAACTTTAATAACCCAAGTTGCTAAATATTTTATGGAGCAAAATTATAAAGTATGTATTATAAAACATGATCCAAAAGATAAAGCAAGCTTTGATATAGCAAAAAAAGATAGTTTTAAATTTTTTCAAAGTGGTGCTGATGTAATGGTTTTAAGCCCCACAAGAACAACTTTATTTACACATTCTCCAAGTGCTTTAGATGAAGCTATTTCTAAACTAGGGGAATTTGATTTTTTATTTATAGAGGGCTTGAAAACCTTAGATATGCCAAGAATTAGTGTTTTTTGTAAAGAAATAGATGAGAGTTATTTTGCTTATTCTAAAGCTATTGCAAGTTATGAGAAAATCGAAAATAAAAATTTAACTTGGCTTTATTTGGATGATTTAGAAAGTATTTGTGATTTTATATTAAAAAATTCAAAAAAAGTATAGGGGTAAAATATGCAAGAATTAATTAATGATATACAAAAAGCAGTGATTGAAATTTCAAAAGAACTTAGATATTTAAAAGATTTTGATTATACTACTTCTCAAAACGCAACTGGAGATAATCAATTAAAACTTGATGTAAAAAGCGATGAGATTATCACTAGAATTTTAAAGCAAAGCAAAGGTATAAAAAGCTTGATTAGTGAGGAAAAGCAAGAGCAATTACTAATCAATGAAAATGAAAAATACATTGTTGCTTATGATCCTTTAGATGGCTCATCTTTGGTAGATGTGAATTTTGCTATAGGTTCTATTTTCGCTATTTATGAGCAAAAGGCTAGTGCAAAAAATCTAAAAGCAGCAGTTTATGCTATTTATGGTGTGCGTTTAGAGCTTATAGTGTGCATAGACACTCCTAAGCTTTATAGGTTAAGTGAAAATGATGAATTTATTTTTGTTAAGGATTTAAAATTAAACGAAAAAGGCAAATTAAATGCAAGTGGTGGGACACAAAAAAATTGGTCAGATACTCATAGGGCTTTTATAAAAGCTTTATTTGATGAAGGATATCGTTTAAGATATTCAGGTGCTATGGTGAGCGATTTACATCAAATTTTACTCAAAGGTGGTGGGTTATTTTCATATCCCGCAACAAGTGATGCACCAAATGGAAAATTAAGAGCTTATTTTGAGGTGTTTCCTTTTGCTTTTATTTTTGAAAAAGCAGGAGGATTTTCTACTAATGGAGAAAATAATTCTTTGCTTGATTTAGAATTTGAAAAAATCCACGCAAGCACGCCATGCTTTTTGGGTTCTAAATATGAAATTGAAAAACTAAAACAAGCTTACAAAGGGCTTTAATGGCTGAAGTTAAAGATGAATTTGAACTAGCTTTGGAAGTTAAAAAAAATGAACTTCAAACTTGTCAAAATGAAAAAAACTTAAAATCTTGTTTACCTTGCTCTATGATTTTTGAATGCTCTTTAAGAAAAGAGTATATTGATGCGGTTTATAAAAGTATGTCTAAAGGTAAAGAAGGTGGATTTGATTTTTAATTAAAGGTTGAAAATGCGTTATATTACTACTCCGATATATTATGTAAATGATGTGGCACACATAGGTCATGCTTACACTACGATTATAGCAGATACTTTGGCTAGATTTTATCGCTTGCAAGGAGAAAAAACATTCTTTTCAACAGGTACAGATGAACATGGCCAAAAGATAGAGCAAGCTGCTAGTGCTAGAAATTTTACCCCTAAAGAATATGCAGATGAAATTAGTTCTAAGTTTAAAAAACTTTGGGATGAGTTTGAAATTTCTTATGATTATTTCATTAGAACTACAGATGAAAATCATAAATTAAGTGTACAAAAAGCATTTAAAAAAATGTTTGATAAGGGTGATATTTATAAAGGTACCTATGAAGGCTTTTATTGTGTTTCTTGTGAGAGTTATTTTACTCAAACTCAGCTTGTAAATGAGTGTCATTGTCCAGATTGTGGCAAAAAAACACAGCTTTTAAAAGAAGAAAGTTATTTTTTTAAGCTTTCTAAATATCAAGATCAAATTCTTAAATGGTATAAAGAAAAAGAGCCGATTTTACCTAAAAATAAGGCTAATGAATTGATCCACTTTGTAGAAGGTGGCTTAAAAGATCTTTCTATTACAAGAACAAGTTTTGAGTGGGGTATAAAGCTTCCAAAAGAACTAAATGATGAAAAACATGTGGTATATGTTTGGCTTGATGCTTTGATGAATTATGTGAGTGCATTAAGTTATGGACTTGACGATAAAAATATGGATCTTTGGCCTGCTCATATTCATTTTGTAGGTAAGGATATCTTGCGTTTTCATGCAGTGTATTGGCCTGCATTTTTGATGAGTTTAGAGCTTCCTTTACCTAAATTTGTAGCAGCGCATGGTTGGTGGACTAAAGATGGTGAAAAAATGAGTAAATCTAAAGGTAATGTAGTAGCACCTAAAGAAGTAGCAGATACTTTTGGTTTAGAAGCTTTTAGATATTTTTTACTCAGAGAAGTTCCTTTTGGTAATGATGGGGATTTTTCACAAAAAGCATTAGTCACTAGAATCAATGCAGAATTAAGCAATGAGCTTGGAAATTTATTAAATAGAATTATCGGCATGAGTGCTAAGTATTCTCAAAATATTATTGAATGCAAAGATGTGAATTTGTATTTTAATCAAGAATTAAATGAATGCAAAGAGTATTTAGATAATGCAATCAATGCTTTAGAAAATATCCAGCCAAATCGTTATTTAGAAGAGCTTTTCAAGGCTTTATCTTTAGCAAATTTAAGTATTAGTAAATATGAGCCTTGGAATTTAATTAAAAATAATCAAATGCAAAAAGCTAATGCTTTAGTGGCTTTATGTGCTAATATTTTAACAAAAGTTACTATTTTACTTTCAGCTGCTATGCCAAAAACAGCTTTAAAAATTGCCAAAGCTTTAAATTTTGAAATTTCAAATGAAAATTACCAAAAATTAATTTTAAATAATCAATTGTGTGATTTAAAATCAAGTGCATGTGAAGCTTTATTTCCAAAAGTTGAATTAACCCAAGAAAGTAAAAAAGAAGAAAAAGTAGAAGAAAAGCCAAGTTTGTCTCAAATTAAAATTGATGATTTTAAAAAAATTGAAATTAAAGTAGCATTAGTAAAAGATTGTCAGAATATAGAAGGTAGCGAAAAGCTTTTAAAATTTCAACTTGAGCTTGAAAATGGTGAGTTAAGACAAGTACTTTCTGGTATTGCTAAATTTTATAAAGCTAGTGAATTAATAGGTAAGCAAGTTTGTGTCATTACCAATCTAAAAAAAGCTAAAATTTTTGGCCATGAAAGTCAAGGTATGATTTTAAGTGCCCAAAAAGATGAAAAATTAGTTTTAATTAGCCCACAAAGCTTTATTGAAAATGGAGCTTTAATAGGCTAGATGAATATTTCTAATTTTATTGAGCTTGTTAATGCCCAAGTTTTAAACTATGGAGCAACTTCTAGTGTTTATGATTTTAGTATAGATTTAAACAAAGTCAAACAGGCAAGTGTTTTTTTTGCTAAAAATAATGAACAAGCAAGTTTTGCTATAAAACTTGGCGCTTATGTTATAGTAAGCGAAGAAAAATTAAATCTTGAAGATAAAGATGTATTTTATCTTCAAGTTGACGATCTTGAAAAAGCTATTTTTAGACTTTTTAGATTTTTATGTGAAGAAAAATCTTATGAATTTATATATTGCAATCATATAGAATTAAAATTTGCAAAGGCATTTAATTTTAAAGTTTTAAACTCAAATATTTTGTTAGATTTTGATCTTTTAAAAAGCTCTAAAGAAAAAACTTTCTTTTGTTCTGATGATGAAAAATTTATTTTAAAATTAAAATCAAATTTTCATACCTTAAAAGCTTGTAAATATGAAATTTTAGGTTCTAAGTCTTTATTTCAAACGAGTTTGCTTTGTAAAAATTTGTATTTTAAAGATTTAAAATTTGCATTTTTTTATGCAGATATTTTTGCTAGTTTTATTGAATTTATAGAAAGTCAAAAATTATCTTTTAGTTTTAATGATAAAAAATTAGAACTTTTTAATGCCTATTTTTTAAACTCAAAAAATGAAATTTGTGCTTTTGGGGGCAGTTCTAGAGTAGTTTTACTTGTAGAAAATGAAAAAGATTTTGATTTTATAGCACAAAATTTTCAAGGTGTTAAAGATTTTAAAATAGCATTAAAAAATTCATTATTTTGTGATTTTTCTTATGCAAATTTAAATGAATTAAAGAAATTTTTTGATTTTAAATACTGTCTGATCAAAGAAAACAAAGAAGACTTTTTAGAATGTTTTCTTGCTCAAGAAAAAAATATTAGTTTATTTGATTAAAAAAATATCAACTTTAAAAAGCTATATTTATAATTTTATTTTATTAATTTAAGGAAAAAATATGAAAAAAATTTTATTTTTAAGTTTATTTGCTGCAGCTGCATTAAATGCTGAAATTTTAGTTTATGGTCCAGGTGGTCCAGCTCCTGTTTTGAAAGAACTTGCAAAACAGTTTGAAGAAAAACACGGCGAAAAAGTTACTATTAATGCAGGACCAACACCTAAGTGGATTAAACAAGCAAAAATAGATGCTGATATTATTTATTCGGGTAATACATCTATGATGGATGGATTTGTCAAAGCAATGCCAAAACAAATTAAAATACAAGATGTTCAGGTTTTAAATGCTAGAGGCTCAGGTATGATAGTAAGAGCTAATAATCCTAAAAAAATTAAAAAATTTGAAGATCTTTTAAAAGATGGTGTTAATGTTATGGTGGTTGATGGAGCAGGGCAGGTTGGCTTGTATGAAGATATGGCCTTAAAAACAGGAAAAATTGAAAATCTAGAAAAACTTAGAAAAAATATCAAAGTATATGCTAAAAATTCAAAAGCTGCAGTTGATGAGTGGAAAAATAATCCAAATATCGATGCCTTAATTATTTGGACACATTGGATAAAAGCAGTTGGTGAAAAAGAAAATAAATTTATTAAAGCAGATAAAAACTCGATTATTTATAGAGCTGCTGAAATAGTACCAACGCAAAAAGGTTTGAAAAATCCAAAAGTAGCTGAATTTATAGAATTTACACAAAGTAAAGAAGCGCAAAAAGTATGGGAAAAAGAAGGGTGGTTAGCTAAATAAATTAAAAGCATTTTACTTTAATGTAAAATGCTTTTTTTGAATTATTTTTCGTTAATTTCTGCTTCTATATTTATTTGCACTTCATCACTAAGTGTTAAGCTAGAAGTATCTGGAGCAAATTTAAAATCGCTTCTTTTAATTTGTCCTTGTAAAGTAAACCCTGCTTTTTCTTTGCCACTATCTGTTTTGATAACCCCTCCAATTTCAGTATCTAAAACGATATCTTTGCTCACTCCAGCGATGTTTAATGAGCCATACATTTTACCCTTTTCGTTAGAAATTTTTTCATATTTACTCATAGTAAAAGTGATGTTTGGATGAGTTTTTGCCTTGAAAAAATCATCTTGTTGTAAGTGTGTATCTCTAGCTTTATTTTCAGTGTTTATAGAAGCAACTTTTACATTCGCTTGAAGTTTGTTAAATTCAAATTTAGTGCTATCAAAATCAATCACTGCATCATAGTCTTTAAAAATTCCATTTACATTACTAATTTGCAAATGTTTGATTTTAAATCCTACATTTGTATGAGCTTTATCTAAGCTAAATTCTTTACTTAAAGCATTGCTTGCTAAAATAGAAGCAGTTAAAAAAGAACCAAGTAATATTTTTTTCATGTTTTTCTCCTTAATACTTAAAAATGTAAATTATACAAACGAAAATAAAACGAAAGGAAACTTTAAATATATTCTATAAAATCATTCATATTGGCTTCTTTAAAACCTTTTAATCTTAGTAAACAACTATCACATTTACCACAAGCTTTATCCTCTCTTTCATAACAAGACCAAGTATATTCCAAGGCTACTTTTTCCTTTAAAGCTAAATCAACTATTTGCCCTTTACTTAGGTGAACTAATGGAGTTTTAATTTTTACATTACAAGTTTTTGTAGTGCCTTCATTGATAAAATCACTTGCTTTTTGTATAAAATTTTCACTACAATCAGGATAACCACTACTATCTTCTTGTACCACTCCTATAAAAATACTTTCACATTTTTCTTTTTCAGCTATAGCTCCTGCAATAGATAAAAAAATACCATTTCTAAAAGGAACATAAGTATTTGGCACTTCTTTTTCGCATAGCTTTTCTTTGGGAATTTTTAAATTTAAATCCGTTAAAGAATTGCCGCCAATGCTTGCTATAAAAGAAACATCTAAAATATATTTTGTTTTTATGTTAAGTTTTTCACAAATTTTATTAAAACATTCTCTTTCTTTAAGCATAGTGCGTTGATTATAATCAAAATGCAAAGCAATAATTTCGTATCCTTCTTTTTTAGCTAAATATGCACATAAAGTACTATCCATACCACCGCTTATAATACAAAGAGCTTTTTTCATACTTTTCCTTAAATTTGATATAATTTGAAATTATAAAATTAAAAGGATAATAATGATTTTTTGTGAAGAAGAGATGGAAATTTCTTTTCTTGAAAAAATTGCTCAAAAAATGAGTGATAAAAATATAGAACTTGTTCTAGTGGATGAAAAAACTATGCATAAAATTAATCTTGATCAAAGAGGTGTGGATAAAACTACAGATGTTTTATCTTTTCCTTTAGTGCAAAATTGTGAAAATTTGCTTGGAAGTATAGTGATAAATTTAGATGAAGTAAGTAAAAAGGCCACAGAATATAAACATAGCAAGAATGAGGAGATGGCATTGCTTTTTATCCATGCTATGCTTCATTTGCAAGGTTATGATCATGAAATAGATCAAGGACAAATGAGGCAAAAAGAACAAGAATGGATTGAATATTTTAAACTACCAAAAAGTTTAATTGTAAGAACACAAGAAGGGGATTAAAGTGATTAAAAAAATAATATTAAGTTTTGGTTTATGTGCGAGTTTATATGCTTATAATGAAAATACATTTACTATAAATATTTTAGAAGGGAAAGAATTTGACATTCATTTATATAGCTCTATAAAAAGCAATACTAGCTATGGATTTGTCCAAACAAAGCAAAAACAATACGCTTTTTGGGGTAGTGCTAAAAATGATGAGTATTATATAGATATAGCAGATTTTGGAACTTGTGTTTTAAAAGATATGCATAAAAATAAATTTGAGGCCTTATGTAAAATAAATGATATAAGAAAAGAATTCGATTTTTTAGCTAGTAAATCAAATGCAAGTATTTATCAATTATCACTTAAAGAACAAAAACAACTAGATGCTAATAAAACTATCGAATTTGATTTTAGTGAGGATATATTAAAAATATCAAGTCAAAGTAAAAATTTAGAAAAAATTATTGATGATTTTAATGAAAATTTAGATAAAGATTCTTTAAAACAAAAAGCAAAAGAAAGCTTTGATAAATGGAACAAAGAAGATATTGCAAATAATGAATTTTTATCTCAAGCTTATGTATTTTACCAAGATAAACATATTATTTCTCTAGGAAAAAATACTTATGAGTATAAAGGTGGTGCTCATGGTATGACTAATTTGTTAAGGAAAACTTATAGTATTGATGATATGAAGCTTCTTAGATTAAAAAATGAATTAAAAATAGAAAATGAAGATTTTCAGAGTATGGTTAAACAAAAAATTTTAAGCTTATATAATGAAAATGAATTATTTGATATTAAAGAGCTTAAAATAGGTGAAATTTTTGAAGTGAGAAAAAACGGATTAGTTTTGATATGGGAACCTTATGATATAGCTCCATACTCTACCGGAGTAATTGAAATTTTTATAAGTTATGATGAATTAGAACCTTTTTGGAAAAATAACTCAAAATTAGCTTATTTGAGTAAAATCAAATAAGCTTTAATAGTTCATCTTATCTTAAAATTATTTTATTGTTGTTAATTTTGAAACTTTCATAGCTTTTAAGTGAAATTATTAATTAAAAATTTATTTTCATTTATTATTTAAACTTTCTATAAAGTAAATTTCAATACAATTCCGATTTATT